>NZ_JCBANH010000163.1:0-6856 GCF_059760925.1 Achromobacter sp. 1011791174 | reverse complement strand
CGCGCGCGCCGGCTTGCTTACTTGGACATGCCATCCTTGCTCATGCCGTCCTTGGACATGCCGCCTTTCGACATGCCATCCTTCGACATCCCGTCCTTCGACATCCCGTCCTTCGACATTCCGTCCTTGGCCATGCCGCCCTTGGACATGCCATCCTTCGACATGCCGTCCTTGGACATCGCATCCTTGGCCATGCCGTCCTTCTTCATGCCGTCCTTGCCCATGGCGTCCTTGGACATGCCGCTTTTCTGCATGCCGTCCTTGCTCATGTCATCGGCGGCATGCGCGGCGACCGCGCCGAAGGCCAGGCACAGGGAAAACGCGGCGGTGGTGAGAGTCTTCATGATGATTTCCTTCAATGGTGATGAGTGCGGGAGAAAAAGAGCGAGATCCACCTAGCTGCCGCCGAACCAGTTGTAGCCCTGGTCCTCCCAGTAGCCGCCCGGGTAGGTGTTGGTGACGAAGATCGCCTGGATATGCTTGGGGTTCTTGTATCCAAGCTTGGTGGGCATGCGCAGCTTCATCGGGAAGCCGTATTCCGGCGGCAGGGTCTTGCCGTCGTAGGTCAGCGCCAGAATGGTCTGCGCATGCAAAGCAGTGGGCATGTCGATGCTGGTGTAGTAGTCGTCGGCGCACTTGAAGCCCACGTAGCGCGCGCTCAGGTCGGCGCCGACGCGCTTGAGGAAGGCCGAGAACGGCACGCCGCCCCATTTGCCGATGGCGCTCCAGCCCTCGACGCAGATGTGGCGCGTCACCTGGTCGATCTGCGCCATCCGCCGCAGCTCGTCCAGCCGCCACTGGCGTTTGTCCGCGACCAGGCCGCTGACTTCCAGGCGGAACGTTTCCTCGTCCACGTGCCGGACCTCGTCGATGCCGTAATAGGCATTGAACGGAAACGGCCGCGTGATCATCGATTCCGGATAGGTGGGCGCGAGCTTGTCGGGGTCGAACAGCCAGGCCTGCACGCGGTCGTTCCAGCGCGAGACGACGCCCAGCGCTTTTTCCGCGCTTTCGTTGTCCGACAGCGAGCAGCCGGACAGCATGGCCAGGCCGCCCAGCGTCAGTCCACGAGCGAGGAAGGCGCGGCGGGCGGGCGCGTCCAGGCGACGCTCCACCAGGCGCGAGGCTTCGCGCAACACGGCCGGGCCGTCGATGCCGGGCAGGGACAGGGGTTTGCGAGGCTTCACGTGCGACTCCTTACTTTCCGCGGATCATGGCGAGCAGGCTGCGCGGCACCAGCGCCACCATCGCCAGGTGGACGACGACGAAGGCGACCAGCAGCGCCATCGCATAGAAATGGATATGGCGCGCCATCTCGTAGCCGCCCAGCAGTTCGCGCAGCACGCTGAACTGCACCGACTTCCACAGCACCAGCCCGGACAGCACCAGCACCGTGATATCCAGCATCACGAACAGATAGGCCAGCCGCTGCACCTGGTTGTAACGGCGCGGATCGGCGTGCGAGAGACGGCCGCGCAGGGCCGCGCCCAGGTCGGCGAGCACGCCGCGCGGGCTCAGGGGGAAGAATTTGCGGCGCAGCCGGCCGCTGGCCAGGTTCAACGCCAGGTACAGAAGACCGTTCAGGCCCAGCAGCCACATGCCGGCGAAATGCCATTGCAGCGCGCCGCCCAGCCAGCCGCCCAGCGTGTAGTCGCGCGGGAAGCTGAAGTCGTAGAGCGGCGAGGCGTTGTAGATGCGCCAGCCGCTGGCGATCATCACCAGCACCGCCAGCGCGTTCAGCCAGTGCGTCAGTCGCAGCCAGCCAGGGTGGATGGCGGGCGCCGGCGGGGCGGCGGGATTCGGGGGGACGGTCGCGGCGGTCATGGCGGTTTCCTGGGCGGCTGGCTTCGGTTGACGCCATTCTTTCCCCGGGGCCGTATCCAAGTCCTCACGCAAACTTAAAAAAAATGTGATAACTCGGCCGCGCCGATTGGCGACAATAGCGCTATCCCATCGCCCGAGCCCCCCATGGAACCCTCCCGCCGCGTGCTGATCGTCGAGGACGACGCCCATATCGCCGAATTGCTGCGCATGCACCTGCGCGACGAAGGCTACGCGGTCGAGCATGCCGCCGACGGCCATGAAGGCATGCGCCGGCTGGAAGAGGGCGGCTGGGACGCGTTGGTGCTGGACTTGATGCTACCGGGCGTGGACGGCCTGGAGATCTGCAAGCGCGCGCGCGGCATGGCGCGCTACACGCCCATCATCATCACCAGCGCCCGCTCCAGCGAGGTGCACCGCATCCTGGGCCTGGAATTGGGCGCCGACGACTACCTGGCCAAGCCCTTCTCGATGCTGGAGCTGGTGGCGCGGGTGCGCGCGCTGCTGCGCCGCAGCGACGCGCTGGCGCGCAACGCCCGCATGGACGCCGGCACGCTGGAGCTGCACGGCCTGGCCATCGATCCGGTGGCGCGCACCGCGCTGCTGGACGGGCGCGCGCTGGACCTGACGCCGCGCGAGTTCGACCTGCTGCATTTCTTCGCCCGCCATCCCGACAAGGTCTATTCGCGGCTGGACCTGCTGAACCAGGTCTGGGGCTACCAGCACGAGGGCTACGAGCACACCGTCAACACGCACATCAACCGGCTGCGCACCAAGATCGAGGACGACCCGTCCGAGCCGCGCCGCATCCTCACGGTCTGGGGGCGCGGCTACAAGTTCGCCGCCACGCAGGGAGACGCGGCATGATCAAGCGCCTGAGCCTGACCCAGCGCCTGTCCGCCGTATTCGCGCTGCTGCTGTTGGCTTGCTGCGGCGCATCGGCCTGGCTGCAGATGGCGGCCAACGCCCGCTACGAGCAGGAAGTGGTGCAGCGCCTGTCGGGCGGGCTGGCCGGACATATCGCCGGCGCCAACGAACTGATGGACGCCCAGGGCTGGAAGCCCGAGGCGGTGCGCGCGCTGTTCGACAAGCTGATGGCCGTGAATCCGGCGGTCGAGGTCTACCTGCTGGACCTGGACGGCCGCGTTGTCGGCGATGCCGCGCCGCCGGGCCAGCTCAAGCTGGACCGTGTCGACCTGGCGCCGCTGCGGCGCGCGCTGGCCGGCGGCATGCTGCCCATCATGGGCGACGATCCGCGCAACGCCGGCGCGCGCAAGGTCTTCAGCGTGGCGCCGGCGCGGGCCGGCGGCAAGGACATCGGCTACGTTTACGTGGTGCTGCAGGGCCAGGCCCACGACGAGCTGGCCATGGCCGTGTCGCGCAGCACCGTGCTGCGCACCACGCTGTGGTCGATCGCGCTGGTGGCGCTGCTGGGCCTGGTGGCCGGCCTGGCCGCCTTCGCCCTGATCACGCGGCCGCTGCGCGGGCTGACGCGCGCGGTGCGGGCCTTCGACGGTGGCGACAGCGGCGCGCTGGCGGCGCTGGAGGATGGCGGCAGGGATAGCGACAAGGACGGTGGCAAGGATGGCGCCCCGGACGCCGCTCGCGGCGGCGACGAGATCGTCGCGCTGCGGCGCAGCTTCGCGCAGATGGGCCGCCGCATCTCGGAGCAATGGCGCGAGCTGACGCGCCAGGACCAGCAGCGCCGTGACATGGTCGCCAATATCTCGCACGATCTGCGCACGCCGCTGACCTCGTTGCACGGCTATCTGGAAACGCTGCGGTTGAAGGACGCGACGCTCGAAGCCGATGAGCGTCGTCGCTACCTGGACATCGCGCTGGCGCAAAGCCGCAAGGTGGGCCGGCTGGCGCAGGAGTTGTTCGAGCTGGCGCGGCTGGAGTCCGGGCTGGTGCGGCTGGAGCCTGAAGTGTTCTCGCTGCCCGAGCTGATGCACGACGTGGCGCAGAAGTTCGAGCTGGCCGCCGAGGCGCGGCGGCAGCGGCTGCATATGGAAATCCCGCCGGACCTGCCGGCGGTGCGGGCCGACCTGGGCCTGATCGAGCGCGTGCTGACCAATCTGCTGGACAACGCCATCCGCCACACGCCGCCGGGCGGCGACATCGCGCTGCGGCTGGCGCGGTTGCCGCAAGGCCTGCGGGTGCAGGTCGCCGACACTGGCGAAGGCATTCCCGCCTCGCTGCGCGCCGGTCTGTTCACGCGCGCCTCGGCGCTGAGTCATGGCGCGCGCGACGGCGGCGGGTTGGGACTGGTGATCGTGCAGCGCATTCTGCAGCTGCACCAGAGCGAGATCCGGCTGGTGGACCGCGAGGCGCCGGGCGCCTTGTTCCAGTTTGATTTGCCGGCCGCGCGCTAGCGGTGGAAGCATCCATGTCCAAGCTGAAATCCATCCTGTTGCTGTGCGCCCTGGCCGGCGGCGCTTACCTGTGGTTCCAGCTGTCCAACCTGCACATCGCCATCGGCGAGCGCGCGACGGGCGGCTATGACGGCGCGTCGACCCGCTCGCCGGAGGACGTCGACAGGGCGGTGCGCGAGGCCGAGGAGGCGGCGGCGAAGGCGCAAGCCGCACGGCCCGAAGCGCAGCGCGGCAACCAGGCCGGGCCGAGTCAGGCCGGGCCGCGCTAGGCCAGGTCACGCTTCGCGGTCGCCGCCACCCGGCTGACCCGGCCCGCGCCGGCATCCACGTCCAGCAGATCGCCATCGGCCACGGCATCGAGGATGCCGGGCACGCTGGCCAGCGCGGGGATGCCGAACTCGCGCGCCACGATGGCGCCATGGGACAGATAGCCGCCGGCCTCCATGACCAACGCGCTGGCGCGCAGGAACAGCGGCGTCCAGGCCGGATCGGTGGACGGAGCCACCAGCACGGCCCCGGCAGGCATGGCCAGCCCGGCGGCCGGATCGCGGGCCACGAATGCGGGGCCGCGCGCATGGCCGGCAGCCACCGGCGTGCCGCGCCAGCTGTCGGCGCCGGGATCGATTCCGGCATCCGCGCCGCGCGGCGCGCAGGGGCCGGCCAGCGCGCCGCCGTCGCTTTCCTCAACCACGTCCGGGTCTTCCGCGCCCGCCCATTGTTGCAGCTGTGTCCTGCGCCACGCGGCGCGCCGGGCCGCCGCGTCCGCCGGCAGCGCGCCGTCGGCCAGGGCCAGCAATTCCTCGACGCTCAGGTGGAACACATCGTCGGGCGCGGCCAGGCCGCCGGGGCCGGCGCAGCGTTCGCCCAGCGCCAGCGCGCAGCGCCTGGCGGCGGCGACGTAGCCGACCAGCACGCTGCGCGCGGCCTCGCGCTGGCGGCAGTCCAACCGTGCGCCGGCGATCAGCAGCCGCGCCAGCGGCCGCTTCCAGCGCGGCAGCGCCGCGTTCAGCGTCCGCCAGGCCGCAAGCGCGGCGGCCTCCTGGCGCGCACGCAGCGCGGCCGGGTCGGCGCCGATCAGGTTCAGCACGCTGTCCAGCAGATAATCCGGCGCTTCGCGCCAGCGCGGATGGCGCAGATAGGTTTCGTAGACGGCGCGATGGCCGTAGCGCTCCAGGAAGTCCGCGAAGGCGCGGCGAAACGGGCTATCTGGCGGCAGCGCGTCGCGCCAGTCCGAGCCGCGCCGGTCGGGTGCGCGCAGCCAGGCCAGCGCCGCCGCATCGTCGCGCGCCAGCGCGGCCAGATCCATCAGCGCGTAGCTCTGGGCGGCCGTCACGCTGGGCGCGCCGCCAGCCATGAGCGCGGCGGTCAGCGCGTGGCTCTGGCCAGGGCAGGCCGCCTCGACCAGTTCCAGCAGTTTCGACAGGGTGCCGCCGGCCGAGCCTTGCAGGAAGAACAGGTCGTCGGCGGACAGCAGCGCGGTGAATTGCTCGCGCAGCCGTCGGCCCAGCGCCGCGGTGTCCTCGGGCAGGGCTTCCCCGGCCCAGGCGCGGGCGCGCGCGGCCTGTCGCGGCAGCCCGGTATTGGCGGCCAGCCGAATGGGAATGGCGCGGCGGCTGTAGGTCAGGATGCGCCAGCCGTGCAGCCACTTGCGCGCGCGGCCGATGGCCGGTGCGGCGATGGCCGGCTGCGGTCCGCCCAGCATGCTGTTGGTGAGCGCGGGCGCGACGCCGAGCGCGTCGTAGGCCAGCCACTGGATCGTGGACGCGTCCAGGTAGACCCGGCCGTGGAACAGCCGGGCCAGCGCCACGCCGGGCCGGGGGCGGTAGCCGGCCAGCTCGAAGCCGCGATTCAGCACGCGCAGGCACATGACGCGCAGCGCCTCCCATTCCAGCGCCGACACCGCATAGGGCAGCACCTCGCGCGTGTTGCCGCGCGACCAGTACGAGGGCTGGCCGCGCAGCCCGTCATAGGCATGGCGCGCCGCGGCGGTGATGGGGCGCGCCTGCAGGATCCAGAAACGTTGGCCGTCCCAGGCCCATTCCAGGTCGTGGCCTTGCGCCGAGTAGTCCAGCGCGCGGGCCGCGTCCCGGGCGATCGCGCCCAGCGCTTCGGCCTGGGCCGGCGTCAGCGTGGCGGCGCGCGCCTCATCGTCCCGCGTGGGCCGCAGGCCGGTGCCCTGGCCGTCGGCTGGCCTGGCGCTTGGCGCCGATCCGGCTGGCGGCCAGGCGCCACGACAGCGTCGTCGCGTCCTCCCGCAGCCGGTACTCGTCGCCCTCGGCCTGGCCGCTGACCAGCGCCTCGCCCAGGCCCCAGTTGGCGTGGATCAGCATCTCGTCATGGCGTCCGCCGACCGGATCGCGGGTGAAGGCGATGCCCGAGACGCGTGCCTCGATCAGTGGCATGACCACCACGGCCATGCCGCCGTCGCCGGCCAGTCCCAGCCGTTCGCGATAGGCGCGCGCCTGCGGCGTGGCCGCCGAGTCCCAGATGCGGCGCGCGGCCGCGAACGCCGCATCGGCGCCGCGCACGTTCAGGCAGGACAGGTGGATGCCGGCAAAGGACGCGCCCGCCGAATCCTCCTGAGGCGCGGACGAGCGCAGCGCCAGCGGCAGGTCCAGCCAGCCGCGCGCCTCCAGCGCCTGGCGCAAGGCCTGCCGCGG
>NZ_JCBANH010000162.1:0-6997 GCF_059760925.1 Achromobacter sp. 1011791174 | reverse complement strand
CCTGGCGATCGTCCTCGATCTTGAGGTACAGCCCCTCCGACAGGTCCGCGCCGTCGGGCTGGCGCCGGGCGTGGATCTCTATGCCGAGCGTCCCTGCGTGACCTGGGAATCGCTGGGGCTGCGCACGATGTTCGGGCTGGACGCGCTGGAAGCCGCCGCCAGGCCGCGCAAGTGAGCGCGGCGGGCGGGCAAAATAAACGAATCGGGAGAACCGACATGAATTGGAATCAGATGCAGGCGCTCGTGCCTGCCCCCGGACAGGCGCCGGACTACGCGCGCTGCCTGGAAGCCTTCCCCGTGCTGGAGCAGGCCAAGGCCACGCCTCAGGAGCCGCGCTATCACGGCGAGGGCGATGTGTGGACGCATACCTGCATGGTGGTCGACGCCTTGCTGCAATCGGCCGACTATCTGGCGGCGACGCCGGACGAGCGCGGCGTGCTGTTCTTCGCCGCGCTGCTGCACGACGTGGCCAAGCATCGCACCACCGTGGTGGATCCGGAGACGGGCCGCATCGGCCAGCCCGGCCATTCGCGCAAGGGCGCGGTCGACGCGCGCATCCTGTTGTGGGAGGCCGGCGCGCCCTTCGCCTTGCGCGAGGCCGTGTGCCGGCTGATCGCGGTGCATCAGGTGCCGTTCTACTGTCTGGAGGACGCGCGCCGTCCGGTGTCGCCGGCCTGGACGGTGCACGAGCTGTCGTGGCAGCTGGACATCCGCCTGCTTGCGGCGCTGGCCGAGGCCGACATGCGCGGCCGCATCTGCGCCGACCAGGCGCGCGTGCTGGACAGCATCGAGCTGTTCCGCGAGCTGGCGCGCGAGGAAGGCTGCTATGGCGCACCCAAGGCCTTCGTCGACGCGCACACGCGGCTGAGCTATTTCCGTGGCGCCGACGTGCATCCGGACTATCCGCTGTTCCAGACGCCCGGCTCGAAGGTGACGCTGATGTGCGGCCTGCCGGCATCGGGCAAGGACTCCTGGGTGCGCGAGCATCGCCAGGGCCTGCCCGTGGTGTCCTATGACGACGCGCGCGAGGCGCTGGGCCTGAAGCATGGCGAGAACGACGGCAAGGCGGCGCATCACGCGACGGACATGGCGAAGGCGCTGCTGCGCGAGGCCCGGCCCTTCGTGTGGAATGCCACGCACCTGAGCCGGCAGATGCGATCCAAGGCGCTGGACCTGTGCTACGCCTACAGCGCCGAGGTCCGGATCGTGTACCTGGAACAGCCGCGCGAGGAGCTGCTGCGGCGCAATGGCAAGCGCGACACCACGCTGAGCAACAAGGCGCTGCTGGGCATGCTGCATCGCTGGGAACTGCCGGTTCCGAGCGAGGCGCACGAGGTCCGCTACGAGGTCGAGGGCGCGGCCGCGTAGCGTCTTGCCGGCCGCCGGCCAGGCCGCGCGGTTCTACGACTAAAGTCCGATGCGCCCGTCCGGGCGCATCGCTAAGCTCTGGCCAACCCACCTTCTCGTGCCCAGAGCGCCCGGTCACGCGGCAAGCGTCGTTTCCATATCCGGCAAGGCGTCCTTCATCGCGCGCCAGGCACGCTTTTCAGAAGCCACGATATGAACCACATCTACAAGCTCGTCCGCCACCGTGCATCGGGGGCGTGGACGGTCGTGTCCGAAATCACGCGCGCCGGCGGTCCCGGCGGAGCTGTCTCGCGCGCCTGCGCGGCGGCTGCGCTGCTGATCGCGCCATGCGGCGCGGGTGCGCAGTCGATCACCGACACCGGCGACCCGGGTGAAATCAGCGCGCCGGCGAGCATGAGTCCGTCGACCTGGGACTACGGTTCGGCGCCATTGCAGGCCGGCATCAACCAGAACAAATCCGGGAAGCTGGAAGTCAAGGACGGCGCGATCCTCAAGAGCAATGGCGCGCGCGTCGGAATTGACGAGGGGGCCTTCGGCCAGGTGCTGCTTTCCGGCCAGAACACCGAATGGCGCATGGGCGCGGGCGCGCTTGCGCTGGGCGAGTCCGGGAGCGGGATGCTGGACGTTTCCGCAGGCGCTCGCGTGCTGAGCGAAGGCGGCTGGCTCGGGGTGCGTTCGGGCGGCTTCGGCACCTTCCTGTTGTCTGGCCAGGATACCGAGTGGCGGGCGGGCTCCGCCGCGGTGGTGCTGGGCGACCGCGGCGTCGGCGCCCTGGCGCTGGCGAAGGGGGCCAAGGCGACGACGGGCGCCGCGTTGCTTGGCAGACAACTGGGCGCGCTGGGCGTGGCGAGCATCGACGACGCGGGTTCCGAATGGACGACGGGATCGCAGCTGATCGTCGTGGGCGCAAGCGGCACGGGCATGCTGACGATCGCCGGGGGAGGCAAACTGACTTCGGGTTCGATACGCGTGGCGGATGTGCTGCTGCTGCCAGGAACGGCGTCGGACTCGACGGTGACGATCAGGTCGGGCGGCATGGTCGAGACAGGCCAGCTCGATGCCTGGGACAGCGCCCGCGCCTCGGTCGATATCGATGGCGGCATCCTGCGCCTGACGCGCAACCAGCCTGGCCTGTTCGCAGGATTTCGCGACGGCAAGGTCTTGCTGGGCGCCGGCGGCGCGATCCTCGACACGCAGACGCACGATGTGACCCTGGCCATCGGCCTGCAAGGGGTGGGCGGGCTGACCAAAACGGGTTCGGGCAAGCTGACGCTCGGCGGCGTGAACAGCTACGCCGGCAATACCAATGTCTTGAACGGCACGCTGGCCATCGGGCCAGGCGTCACGCTGGCGGGCGGCGCGGGCAGTCTGGCGCGGGACGCGGGCGCGCAGGCTGCGGTAACGGTCACCGGAGCGGGCGCGAAGTGGGACACGGGCTCCAACCCCATCGCCGTGGGCGTTGCCGGCAAGGGCGAGTTGATGATCGCGCAGGGCGGCAGCGTCAAGACCGGCGGCGGCATCATAGGCGCGTCAGGGAGCACCGGCGCGACAGGGGATATACCCAGCACGGTGACGGTGGCCGAATATGGGTCCGAATGGGATGCGAATGGCGCTTTGCTGGTGATAGGCGGCGCCAGTGCAGGGATCTTGACGATCAAGGTGGGGGGCAAGGTACGCAGCAGTTCCGCGCTGATCGGCAATGACCCGGCAGCGTCCGGCACGGTGATGGTGCAGGACGCTGCCTGGGACCTGGGGGGCAACAGGTTGACCGTGGGCAGGTACGGCGCCGGAGCGCTCAACATCGCGCAGGGCGGTGTCGTGACCAGCGGCGCGGCCGTCCTTGGTGAGCAAACCGGTTCGTCGGGCTCGGTGACCGTGGCGGGAGCGAACGCCAGGTGGGGCCTGGGCAGCGGCAGCCTGATGGTGGGCTACGGAGGGTCAGGCACGCTGATCATCAAGGACGGCGGCAAGGTGATGAGCGATCTGGGGGCAATCGGAGGCGGCCCGACCGGCGCAACGGGTTCGGTAACGGTCAGCGGGAAAGATGCCGAATGGGATGCGAGATCGGCCTCGGTAAACGTGGGCGTCACGGGCAGCGGGACGCTGCACGTCCTGAATGGCGGCAAGGTGAAGAGCAATGGCGGGACGGTCGGGCAAGCCTCGTCGGGCGCATCCGGCGAGGTGACGATCAGCGGGCAGGATGCCGAATGGAATACGGGAACGGGGCAGTTGCTCTTGGGCATGGGCGGCTCCGGCGCCTCGCTGAGCATCGATGACGGCGGGCGGCTGACCAGCAACGGCAGCATCATCGGCAAAGGGAACCACCCGGCGGGAAGCGCCACGGTCATCATGCGCGGCCGCCGGACTGTCTGGGACGCGCAGGCCGGCGGCAATCGCTTTGAGGTGGGCCTGTACCTGGGCGGCGAGCTGCGCGTCGAGCAAGGCGCGCGGCTGCTGACCAGGGAGGCGAATGTCGGGTACGGCGTCAGCACGCCGGGCGAGTCCGGCCGAGTGACCATAAGCGGGGCGGATTCGGAGTGGGACGCGGGCGCGAACGCCATCGTGTTGGGCAGCTATGGCGGCAGCGGCGAACTGGCGGTCCTGAACCAGAGCCGGGTCAAGGCTGGCGCGATCATGGTCGGCGGTGATCCCGCCAACCCGGGATCGGATGGCGCGGGCGTGTTGCGCATCGGCGCCGGCGCCGTGATCGAGACGGGACAGGTTGCCGCGCCTGCCGCCGGCGCCGGCTCCGTCATCGCCGATGGCGGCGTGCTGCGCCTGACCGGCGGCCAGCCCGCTCTGTTCTCCGGCTTCAAGACCGGCGATATCAGGCTGGGGGCGAACGGCCTGAGCATCGACACGCAGGGCTACGCCGCCGTCACCGTCGCCAGCCTGTCGGGGCAGGGCGGGCTGACCAAGACCGGCACGGGCACCTTGACGCTGGACGCGGCCAACAGCTATCAAGGCCTGACCACTGTCGACGCAGGTGCGTTGAGCGTTGGCGTCAACGGCAGCTTCGTCGCCAACGGCGCCTATTTCATCAATGGCGGCACGCTGGACCTGAACGGCAAGGCGCTGACGATGGGGCGGCTCGGCGGAACGGCGGGTGTCGTCGCCTTGAACGGCGCCACGCTCACCGTTGATCAGGCGGCTGCCACCCTATATGGCGGCAGCCTCACCGGTTCGGGCGGCTTGAGCAAACGCGGCGCGGGGACGCTGACGCTGACCGGGCCGACCAACCATGCCGGCGACACGGAAGTGTCCGGCGGCAGCCTGCGCTTCGGCGCCGGTGACAATGGCGGCAACGCCGCGCTGACGGGCAACACCACGGTCCGCGCGGGCGAACTGGCGGTGGACGACGGCACGCGACTCAAGATAGACGGGCGCCTGACGCTGGCCGACGGCGCCAGGCTCTCGCTCGCGGCCCAGGCGCAGGATCCGGCCTTGCGGGCCGGCGAGGTGAAGATCGGCAACAACGTCGCGCTCAACCTCTCCGGCATCGCCAGCCTGGATGGCACGCCCCGGACGCTGATCGCCTCGGGCGACCGGATAGACGGCGACTTCGGCGCCATCTCGGTGGGAGGCGTCGCCGGTCCCGCGGACTATCTGACGGTCAACACCAGCAAATCACCGGACGGCAAGGAGTACCGGGTCGCCTACGACCTGAGCTGGACGGCGGCCAACAACCTGGCGCATGGCAGCTTCACCGTGGACGGCCTGTTCACCGTCGGCGTCGGGCTGACCGACCAGAGCGTCACGGCGGGCAGCGCCTGGAACGGCAAGACGCTGACCAAGGCGGGCGCCGGCACGCTGGTGCTGACCGGCGACAACCGCTACACCGGCGGCACCCGCAACACGGCCGGCGTCTTGCAGATCGGCGACGGCGGCCTGACCGGTTCGATCCTGGGCGACGTGGTCAACGACGGCACGCTGGTCCTGAACCGCGCCGGAGCGCTCACGCTCGCGGGCAATATCTCCGGCGCCGGCGGCTTGCGGCAGATCGGCGCGGGCGCCGTGACGCTGGCGGGCGATAACAGCTATGGCGGCGGCACCGAGCTGCGCGCCGGCGCCTTGCAGGTGTCGCGCGATGCCAATCTGGGCGCGGCATCAAGCGCATTGGTCTTCACCGGCGGCTCGCTGGCGACGACGGCGGACTTCGCCACCAGCCGGTCGGCGACGCTGTCGCAGACCGCCGGAATCGACGTCGCGGCCGGCACGACGCTGGCGATGAGCGGCCAGCTGTCCGGGCCGGGCAGCCTGCTCAAGACCGGCGACGGCACGCTGCGGCTGACCGGCGCGGGCAACGCCTACGGCGGCACCCTGGTGCGCGCCGGCACGCTGATCGGCGATGCCGCTTCGATCTCGGGCGGCATCGGCAATGCGGCCACGGTGGTATTCGAACAGGCCGCCGATGCGCGTTACGGCGGCGACATCGGCGCGCTGGACGGCGCGCGCGGCCTAATGGTCAAGCGCGGCGCGGGCACGCTCACGCTGGGCGGCATGTCCGCGCTGGACTGGTCCGTCGAGGCCGGCGGCCTGGTCACGTCGGCCGAGCGGATGGCGGGCAATGCGGCCATCGCCAGCGGCGCCTCGCTGACCCTGGACCAGGCCGGCGACGCCGCCAACGCCAGCCGCTATTCGGGCGCGGGCGCGCTGATCAAGACCGGCGGCGGCATGCTCACGTTGAATGCCGACAGCAGCGCCTATACGGGCAGCACCGTCATCAGCGGCGGCGGGCTGCGGCTGGCCGACGGCGCGAAGCTGGGCGGCAGCATGCGCGCGCAGGCCGGCACGACCCTGAGCGGCGCCGGCCTGCTGGGTTCGGCCATCATCGACGCCGGCGCCACGCACGCGCCCGGCAATCCGACGGGTGCGCAGGCGATCGCGGGCGACTACGTGAATCGCGGCACCTTGCTGATCACCGCCACGCCGGCGGCGCAGAGCCGCCTGGACGTGGCGGGCCGGGTCGATATCGGCGGCGCGACGCTGGACCTGCGCCTGTCGCCCGACGACGCGGCGGCCTGGCAGCCGCAGGCCGGCCCCTTTGTGCTGATCTCCAAGCAGGGCGCCGGCGCGGTCGAGGGCAGTTTCGCCAGCGTGCGCAATCCGCTGTTGTTCATGGACGCCAGCGTCAACAGCGCGGGCGGCGACGGCAACGACGTCACGCTCAACCTGACGCGCAACAGCAGGCAGGCGGGCAGTCCCGCCAGCACCGACAATCAGCGGGCCGTGGCGATGGGCATCGACGCCTTGCCGCAAACCCATGAGATTTGGCGCGCCTTCATGCTGAGCACCGACGTCGACAGCGCCCGCCAGGCGCTGAGCCAGCTGTCCGGTGACATGCACGCGGGCGTGGCGTCGGCCCTTGCCGCGCCCAGCCTGGCGCCGGCGTCGCAGAACGGGCTGGCCGCGCTGCGCGGCAATCTGTCCGCGCCGCTGGCCGCGGGTGCGCCCACGGCGGCGGCCGGTCTGAGCGATGCGCCAGCCTCCTCGGCGGCGCTGCCGCGCGCCGCGACTTCGCCCATGTGGGCGCAGCTGAGCGGCGACTGGCGGCGGCTGGCCAGCGACGGCAACGCGCCCCGGCTGAACCAGAGCAGCACCAGCCTGACGATCGGCGGCGACGCCGCCG
>NZ_JCBANH010000161.1:0-7144 GCF_059760925.1 Achromobacter sp. 1011791174 | reverse complement strand
TACAAGTGTCGTTCAATACAAAATCTGGCTGCCCCGTCAGCAGCCAGCCAACATCGATTACAACCCGAGTGCGCGATCATCGAGAGAACTCTCTGATGCGCCTGTTGTGTTTCTTCCAAGATTGGAGCGCATGCCCTGGGCGCGCGCTCAACCGGTTACGCCTGACGACCATAGCGAGTTGGTCCCACTCCTTCCCATCCCGAACAGGACAGTGAAACGACTTTGCGCCGATGATAGTGGACGGACGTCTGTGAAAGTAGGTCATCGTCAGGCTTTTATTGCTCAGAACCCCGCAGCTCACCGCTGCGGGGTTTTGTTTTTGTGCGCACGCAAATGCTCGGACGCCTCGAGGGCGGACGGGCTGCGCCAGGTCAGCGCCGGGCACGGGCCCGCTACAGTCATGGCTCGCGCAAGACATGAATACAAGAAAGGCCCCGCGGCTCGCGCCACGGGGCCTTTTACGTTGCATCGCTGCGCGCGAGCCGGGCGCCTGCCATCGCGGCCGCATGCTGGTCGCCTGCTGGTGACCACACGCCCCGTCCGCGAGGCTCTCTGGCGGGAATGCGGGCCGCACCGGTCTATCCGGGGTGCGGACGCTACAAGCGCCTCGAAGAACAGCGCCGACTGCAAGCGCTCGGATTGCACCTGCGCCGCCACCTTGCCGGCCAGCTCCGGATCTTAAAAAGTTCGATCACAGGACCGCGACGGCGTCGCCCGGCAGCGCGGGCATCGGGTTTTCTCTAGGCCCGGTTCCGTTGTTCACTCCATGGACATGGCGTAATCTGGCGACCGGTCCGCAATCCTGGACCTGGATTTCAATGCGCGGGGCGGTCTACGAGGTCGCCGCGCGCGCATTCTGGAGAGTCAATAATATGAAGCGGTTCTTCTCGTTGGCGGCCGGCGCTCTTGCCCTGGCCTGCGCGTCCCAAGCGGCGGTTGCCGGCCCCACGCTGGATGCGGTCAAGAAAAAGGGTTTCGTGCAATGCGGCCTGACCGACGGTGTGTCGGGCTTCTCCGCCACCAACAGCAAGGGCGAGTGGGAAGGCATGGACGTGGACATCTGCCGCGCCGTGGCGGCGGCGGTGTTTGGCGATCCGACCAAGTTCAAGGGCACCGCGCTGTCGACGCAGCAACGCTTTACCGCCCTGCAGTCGGGGGAAGTCGATGTGCTGCTGCGCACCGTGACGCTGACGCAGACCCGCGATACCTCGCTGGGCCTGTCGGCCGTGGCGGTCAGCTTCTATGACGGCCAGGGCATCCTGGTGAACAAGAGGCTGGGCGTCAAGAGCGCCAAGGAACTCAACGGCGCTACGGTCTGCGTGCAGCCGGGCACGACCACCGAGTTGAACCTGGCGGACTGGTTCCGCGCCAACAAGATCGAATTCAAGCCGGTGGTGATCGACAAGGTCACCGAGGTCGTGCGCGCCTTCGAATCAGGCCGTTGCGACGCCTTCACCGACGACGCTTCGCAGCTGGCCGCCGTGCGCGCCACGCAGGTCGCCAAGCCGGACGACTACGAGATCCTGCCGGAACGCTTCTCGAAGGAACCGCTGGGCCCCATGGTGCGCCAGGGCGACGAGAACTGGCTGGGCATCGTTCGCTGGACGCTGTTCGCGCTGCTGGAAGCCGAGGAATACGGCATCACGCAGAAGAACGTGGATGAAATGCTCAAGAGCAACAATCCCAACGTCGCGCGCATCCTGGGCGTGACGCCGGGCGCGGGCAAGAACATGGGGCTGGACGAGAAGTGGGCCTATAACGCCATCAAGGCGGTGGGCAACTACAGCGAAGTGTTCGAGCGCAACGTGGGCAAGGACAGCAAGCTGAACCTGCAACGCGGCACCAATGCGCTGTGGAGCAAGGGCGGCGCCATGTATCCGTGGCCGATCCGCTGATCCGCTGAGCATTGATGGTCCTGAACGGCCCGCGATCGCGGGCCGTTTTCCATTGCGCGCGGGATAGGCCTCGCTTTCACCGGCATTCGGCGCGCGGGTCTCGTTGCCGGCCACGACGAAAAGGATCGCCAGCCGATATGTATGCAGCGTAATGCGGTACGCTATCGCCTTTCCCATGCCTGTTTCGCGCACCATGACGCAGTCCCCATCCGCCGAGGATTCTCCCTTGTTCGTCGCCGCGCTGGCGCGTGGCGTCTCCGTGCTCAGGGCATTCAGCGAAGGGCGACCGGCGATGACGCTGCCCGAGCTGGCGGAGGCCACGGGCCTGAGCAAGAGTTCGGTGCAGCGCTTCACGCATACGCTCTGGACCTTGGGCTATCTGCGCAAGGATCCCGCCAGCAAGAAGTTCTCGCTGGGACCCTGGTCGCTGGAACTGGGCATGAAGTACGTGCAGACCAGTCCGCTGGTGCTGGGCGGCAATCCGTTCCTTCATTCGCTCAACCGCAACTGCCAGGAAACCTGCAGCCTGGCCGAGCCCGACGGCTTGGACATGGTGTACGTGGCGCGTTTCGCCACGCACAAGGAAATGTTCGTGAACATGCCGGTCGGCATGCGCCTGCCGCTGTATTGCACGGCGGCGGGGCGCGCGGTGCTGTCGCGGCTGGATCCGGACGTGGCCCACGGGCTGCTGGAGCGCAGCGACCGTAGATCCCATACCGCCGCCACGATCACCGGCATGGACGCCTTGCTGGCTGAGCTGGAGTTCGCGCGCCGGCACGGCTATGCACGTTCCAATGGCGAGTTCTACCCGGGCGACATCACCGTCAGCGCCGCCGTGCTGGATGCCGGCGGCATCCCCCTGGGCGCGGTCAATGTGTCGGTTCCATCCAGCCGCTGGTCGTTCGAACAGGCGCAGGCCGTGTTTGGTCCGCAGGTGGTCGAAACCGCGCATGCCATCAGCGTGTCGCGCACCTTGGGACGTTCTCATCCCTTCTACGAGCTGGAGCCTCCCGGCGGCGCGCTGCGCGCCACGCCGATATCCGTGGCCGGCGAAGCCTGATATCCGTTAGGCGGACTGCGGGTCCGCGACGGCGCGGAGGCCCTCCGAGCGGCGCCTGCGCTGCGTATTCCATATTATTTTGATCAAGTATTTGGGCCGCGCTTAAGGGAAACTCCCTAATTGGCGCTGCCACTTCTTGCGCGTTAATCTAATTTCGACATGACCGTATCGTATACCGATTCGATCAAATCTAAATTAACGGCCGCTCATGACAGGTGAGCGGCCGGCGCCAAGGAGCCGCGCTGTGTCGCAGTCCGCCGAAGTCCGCTTTCATCCCGTGCCGGGATTCATGGGGTTGCCGCCGGCCCGTTCCCCGGAGTCCGGCGCGGCGCGCGCCTGCGTGGTCGGGATTCCCTTCGATTGCGGCACGCATCCCTTCCGGGTGGGATCGCGCCAGGGACCCGACGCGATCCGCGAGCAGTCGCGGCTGCTGCGGCCGGTGGACATCTTCCGCCGGCATGGCATCGACAATCCATCCGAGTTCCTGCGCGCCGTCGATGTGGGCAACGTGGCCTGCCATCCCGGCGATCCTGACGCCTCGTTTCCGCTGATCGAGGCCGGCATCGGCGCGATCCTGGACGCGGGCGCCATTCCCATTTCGATGGGCGGCGATGGCGCGGTGACACTGCCGCAGCTGCGCGCCGTCGCGCGGCGCCATCCGGACTTCGCGGTGCTGCATTTCGATTCGCACACCGACACCTATCCCATCCCGGGCTACAACACCGCCACCACCTTCACCCGCGCCGCGGAGGAAGGTCTGCTGGATGTGGCGCGCAGTTTCCATGTTGGCACGCGCGGCAGCTCCTTCATGCCCGGCGTGCTGGAATTCGGCCGTGAGGTCGGCTACACGATCCTGCCTTTCGATGACTTCGATGCCGACCGGACCGGCGCGCTGGACGCGATCCGGCAGCGCATCGGCCAGCGGCCGGTGTATCTGTGCTTCGACATGGACATCTTCGACCCATCCTGCGCGCCGGGCGTTTGCACACCGGAGTGGGGCGGCCTGTCGCCAAAGGAAGGGCTGGCGCTGCTGCGTCAGCTTGCGGGGCTGAACTTCGTGGCCTTCGATGTCAACACCGTGTCGCCGCCTCAGGACGTGCAGGGCGCCACGGCCTTTCTGGCCGCGACCGTCATGCAGGAATTCTGCGCGCTGGCGGCGGCCGCGGTGCAGCGGTATCCGCAAGGGCGTCCGGCCTGATCCGGCGCGCTGGCGGCATTCATACATTCCAGGGGAAATCCATGACACTCAAATCCATTCTGCTCGGCCTGGCGTCGGCCGCGCTGCTGGCGCAAGCCGCCGCGGGCCATGCGCGCACGCTGGACGAAGTGCGCGCCGACAAGACGTTGAATGTGGTCACGACGGCCTCCGCGCCGCCGCACGGTTTCAAGAATCCGCAATCCAATCGCCTGGAGGGCATCATGGTGGATGTGGCGGCGGCCGTCGCCCGGCACCTGGGCGTGGCCGACAAGCTGTCGGACGTGCCGTTCTCGGGCCTGATCCCGACCCTGACCTCGGGCCGTGCCGACGTCATGTCCGCGCCCTTGTTCATCACCGAGGAACGCGCGCGCGCCATCGATTTCTCGGCGCCGGTCTATGAATGGGGCGAAGGCATCGTGGTCAGCGACAAGGCGACCCGGCGCTACGGCAAGTTCGAGGACATGCGCGGCCAGCGCGTCGGCGTGCTGGTCGATTCCGTGCAGTTCAACATGATCAAGGACATGCCGGACACCAAGGTGTCCACCTATCAGGACTACTCCACGCTGCTGGCCGACGTGCGCGCCGGCCGCATCGACCTGGGCATCGTCGATCCGCCCAGCATCGTCTATCAGATCAAGACCAAGAACATCCCGGGCGTGAAGCTGGATACCGGCTACCAGCCGCAACGCAAATGGCAGGTCGGCATGGCGGTGCAGAAGGGCAATGCCGCGTTGCTCGGGGCCGTCAATGCCGCCCTGGCCGAGATGAAGCGCAACGGAGAGCTGGCCGCCATCGGGCAGAAGTGGGGCGTGCAGGACCTGATCAGCAAGTAAGGCCGCCAGGCCACGGACGAGGAGCACGAATTGGACTTCGCTACCCTGCGCATGTACCTGACCCCGCTGGCCGAAGGCACGGTCTGGACCCTGGCGCTGTTCTTCTGTTCGGCCTTTCTGGCCGTGGCGCTGGGCCTCGTGGTCTGCCTGTGCCGGCTGTCGAGGCATGCGGCCTTGAGCCGCGCGGCGCGCGTGTACATCGACATCATCCGTGGCACGCCCCTGCTGCTGCAGCTGTTCTACATCTACTACGGCCTGCCCGAGATGGGCGTGGTGATCAACGGCTTCGTGGCTGGCGTGCTGGGCCTGACGCTGAACTTCGGCGCCTATCTGGCCGAGCTGTTCCGCAGCGGCATCCAGTCGGTGGACGCGGGCCAGTACGAAGCGGCCCGCGCGCTCGGCCTGCGCCGCTGGCAGCGGCTGCGCCGCATCGTGCTGCCGCAGGCATTGCGCACGATCTTTCCCGCGCTGGGCAACTACGCGCTGGTGCTGATCAAGGAGACGTCGCTGGTGGCGGTGATCAGCGTGTACGAACTGATGCGCGCCGGTGAAATGCTGGCCGGCGCGACCTTCCAGGCCTTGACCGTCTACACCATGGTCGGGGTCATCTATTTCGCGCTGTGCAGCGTGCTGGCGTATCTGTTCCGTCGCTCCGAAAAGCGGCTGACCGTGCCGGGCTACTGGAGCGGGGCCGGCGACAACCACGATATCTCGAAGGCCTGACGCCATGGACGGATTGAACTGCGCGGCGCCCATCATCACGATGCGGGACGTGTCGAAATGGTATGGCGATTTCCAGGTGCTGGACGGGCTGGACCTGGATGTGCGGGCCGGCGAGAAGCTGATCCTGTGCGGGCCTTCAGGATCCGGAAAGTCCACCACCATCCGGCTGCTGAACCGGCTGGAGGAACATCAGCGGGGCCGCATCGTGATCGACGGCATCGAGTTGGACGGGGAGCTGGGCAACATCGAGCGGATACGCGCCGAGGTGGGCATGGTGTTCCAGCACTTCAATCTGTTCCCGCACCTGACCGTGCTCGAGAACTGCACGCTGGCGCCGATGCTAGTCAAGGGCGTGGCGCAGCGGGACGCCGAGCATCATGCCATGCAGTATCTGGAGCGCGTCCGCATTCCGCAGCATGCCGCCAAGTATCCGGGCCAGCTTTCCGGCGGCCAGAAGCAGCGCGTGGCCATCGCGCGCGCGCTCTGCATGCAGCCGAAGATCATGCTGTTCGACGAGCCGACGTCGGCGCTGGATCCCGAGATGGTCAAGGAAGTGCTGGACACCATCGTGGCGCTGGCGCGCGATGGCATGACCATGATCTGCGTGACACATGAAATGGGCTTCGCGCGCGAGGTCGGCGACCGGGTGGTGTTCATGGACCAGGGCGCGATCGTCGAGATCGACACTCCGGACAACTTCTTCCGCGCGCCGCGCTCCGAGCGGGCGCAGGCGTTCCTGGGCCAGATCCTGGCGTAGCGCGGGCGGAAATTCCGGCAGCCGGAATCGGCGGAATGGTTCCATGGCCAGCCGCGCAGATGGCCCCACCGGGTTTGCGTTACCCTACCTATCATGCCTGTCGGGCCCGCGCGCAGCCGCCGGCCCGCACTCGATATAACAACCAGGGAAACACGATGAACGGCGCTGACAGTCTTTGCGATACCCTTCTTGCCAACGATGTGGACGTCTGCTTTGCCAATCCGGGCACGTCCGAGATGCACTTTGTGGCGGCGTTGGATCGCAAGCCGGACATGCGCTGCGTGCTGGGCCTGTTCGAAGGTGTCGTGACCGGCGCCGCCGACGGTTATGCGCGCATGGCCGACAAGCCCGCCGCCACGCTGCTGCACCTGGGGCCGGGCCTGGGCAATGGCCTGGCCAACCTGCATAACGCCAAGCGCGCGCGCACGCCCATGGTCAATGTCGTGGGCGATCATGCCACCTATCATGTGCAGTACGACGCACCGCTGACCAGTGATGTCGAGGGCGTGGCGCGGCCCATGTCGCATTGGGTGCGGCGCACGCTCACCGCTGGCGCGATCTCGGCCGACGCGGCCGAGGCCGTCGCCGTCGCGCGACGCGAGCCTGGCAATATTGCCACGCTGATCCTGCCGGCCGACGCCGCCTGGACGGACCTGCCAGCGGGCGCGGCTGCGCCCG
>NZ_JCBANH010000160.1:0-7163 GCF_059760925.1 Achromobacter sp. 1011791174 | reverse complement strand
ACGCTGGACCTGCCGCTCACGCCCGCCCACGAGCGGGCAGCCGACGAGGCCCTGGCCGCCGCCGGGCTGACAGGCAAACGCTTCGTCCTGATCGCGCCCACCGCCACCGGCCTGCACAAGGGCAAGGTCAAAGTCTGGCCAGGATTCGATACACTTACCCGCGGCTTGCAGAATCAGGGCCATACCGTGGTAATGTGCCCTCCTCCCGCGGAAACGGACGAGGCCCGGCGCAATGCGCCGACCGCCCAGTTGCTGCCGCCGCTGTCGCTCGGCGCCTTCGCCGCCCTGACCGCGCGGTCGGCCCTGGTGATCTGCAACGATTCAGGCGTCTCGCACGTGGCCGCCGCCGCGTCCGCCCGGCAGCTCACGCTGTTCGGCGTCACCCGGCCCGGCCGCACCGGCCCCTGGTCGCCGCGCGCGGTCTGCGTGGGCGCTGAAGACGCATGGCCGCCGGAGGACGAAGTCGAACAGCAGGCCAGGCGCCTGCTGGACGGCCAGCAGTAACCGGATTGTTTAGACATGACCTTTTCCAGCTATCTGACCAACCTCATCATTCCGTTCAACCTGTGCATGACGCTGGTCGTCATCGGCCTGGTGCTGGGCCTGTTCCGGCTGCGCAAGACCGGCGGCGCGCTGATCGTCGCGGGCCTGCTATGGGCGCTGGCCTGGTCGCTGCCGGTAACCTCGGTCTGGCTGGGCGGAGCGCTGGAAAGCCGCTATCCCCACCTGTCGCCCGAGCAATCCCCGACCGCCGACGCGATCGTGGTGCTGGGCGGCAACACGGCCAACGGCCGCGCCAACTGGTTCCTGCCTTATGAAAAAGACAAGGCCGTGGTGCGGATCGACATCGCCGCCCAGCTCTACCTGGCCGGCCGCGCGCCCAAGGTGCTGCTGTCGGGCGGCGCGCTGGAAGGCGACGTCAGCGAAGCCCGCGGCATGGCCCACGCCATCCGCCAGCAGGGCGTGCCGGAAACGGCGCTGATCCTGGAGAACTCCAGCCGCACCACCTACGAGAACGCCGCCATGACCGAGGACCAGCTCAAGGCTCGTGGCATCGGCAAGATCCTGCTGGTGACCTCCGCGCTGCACATGCCGCGCGCCATGGCCGCCTTCGCCAAGCAGGGCGTGGTCGCCATCGCCGCGCCGGCGCCGCCGCAGATCGTGCCGCCCACCGACGGCTCGCTGTCGCTGTGGGTGCCCGACCAGCGCACGTTCGACGCCAGCCGCTCCATCATCAAGGAATACGCGGGCCTGTTCGTCTACTGGCTGCGCGGCTGGGTGTAGGTCCACCCCCGAAGCGCCTGCGGCGCTTCCCCCTCAAGGGGGCGCCGCTGCGGACCGGCGGAGCCGGCTCCGCGCGGCCCGGGTCGCGGTGGTTGCTGGCGTGGACCAGGGTTGCTGGCGTGGATAAATAAGATCTATGAATGTGCATTTGCAGGGGCAGGACTGCCGGCCTGGTTGTGGGGCCTGTTGTACTGCGCCGTCGATTTCCAGTCCGATCCCTGGCATGCCGGATGGCAAGCCGGCCGGCGTGCGCTGTGTGCAGTTGCTGGCGGATGAGCGCTGCGGGATTTTCGGGCAGCCCGAGCGGCCGGCCGTCTGCAGCGGGCTGCGGCCGTCGGCCGAGATGTGCGGGGGCAGCCGGGAGCAGGCGATGCATTGGCTGGGCTGGCTGGAGCGGGAAACTTCCGTGTCTGCCTGAGCCAGTGTTAGGCCTGGTCGCCACGGACGACGGCAAGAAGAAAACGGGGCTGCCAGAGCCCCGTTTTGCATAGGGCTCAGGCCGCCGCCTGCTCCCGTTCGCGCAGCACCTGCGCGTAGAGGCTTTCATAACGCGCCGCCACCGCTTCCCAGCTCTGCTCGCGCGCGATGGCCAGGCCGCGCTCGGCCAGCGAGGCGCGCAGTTCGGGTTCCGAACCAAGCCGCTCCAGCGCCTGCGCCAGCTGCGCGCCGTTGCGCGGGTCCTGCAGGATCAGCGCGTCCTTGCCCGCTGACAGGTACTGTGCGAAGCCGCAGTAGGCGGGCGAGCTGACCACCACCGGCAGGCCATGCGACATGGCTTCCAGCGGCGCCATGCCGTAGCTGTCGTTCAGCGTGGGATGGGCGTAGATGTCGGCCGCGCTGAAATACTGGGCGACCTCGGGGGTGGGTTCGATCAGGGCGACCCGGTGCGCGATGGCGCCGGCGCCGCGCACGCGTTCGCGCGTGGCTTCGTCGGCCCCGACCACCAGCAGCCGGTAGTGCGCGGGCAGCTGCGCCAAGGCGTCCAGCAGCGCCGGCAACCCCTTGCGCAGCGGGTTGCGCGCCACCAGCAGGCAGCCGATGGTGTCGTCGTCCCAGCCCAGCCGGCCGCGCACGGCCTGGCGCTGGGCGGCATCGGCGGCCGAGGGCAGCTTGACGCCGGGCGCGATGATGTCCACGGCCAGGCCCGGACCGTAGCTGCGGTGCAGCTGGTCCATGATCAGCCCGGACACGGCCACCACGCGGCGCTCGGGCGCCGGACGCACGCGCGATTTCTCGAGCAGCAGGTAGGTCGCCAGGCGGGGGCTGAGCCAGGCGGTCAGCCGCTTGAGCGGCTTGGCGCGGGTCAGGCGGTTGTAGCGCACCGGCGTCACGTGCATGACCTGGATCTCGCCGGCCCAGCCGTTCATGTGCGAATGCACGATGTCGAACCGGCCGCGCGTGAGCCGGTCGGCGCGCCATGCGAAATACAGCACGCGCATCCAACTGGGCAGCCAGCCGGGGAAACGGATGGGCAGGAAGGGGAAAGGCAGGTCGCTGTCGAAGTCTCGCGCCACGATCTCGATGTCATGGCGCTGCCCCAGCACCCGCATCAACTCGACGCCATAGGCCTCGGCGCCGCCGAAGCGGTTGCCGAAACGGTCGACGAGCAGCGCGATGCGCAGCCGCCGTTCAAC
Source organism: Achromobacter sp. 1011791174 (assembly GCF_059760925.1). NCBI lineage: Bacteria > Pseudomonadati > Pseudomonadota > Betaproteobacteria > Burkholderiales > Alcaligenaceae > Achromobacter > Achromobacter sp. 1011791174. Next base: position 4,245 of record NZ_JCBANH010000160.1, on the reverse strand, counting down.
CGCGCCGGCGGGAGTCTTCATACCGGGTCAGGCACTTCTGCAGGAAGCGGAGGATGCCGGTCGAACGCGATACCGTCACGCGCGGCAGGCCGAAGACATCGTCATCGGCGCCGGCGCGGCCGCGCACGGTCAGCGTGGCGTTGTCGTAGCCGGCCTCGCGCGCCATGTCGCGGTGTTCCTGCTGCTGCTCGCCATACGGATAGCAGAAGGCCGTGACCGGCGAGCCCAGCGCCTGTTCGAGTTCGTCCTTGGACTGGACGATCTGGCGGCGCGCCTCGTCGGGCGGCAGCGCGGGCAGATGGACGTGGTCCAGCGTATGCGAGCCGACTTCGTTGCCGGCCTGGGCCCAGGCGCGCATCTCGCTCACGGACATGAGCGGCGCGTGCGGAATGCCCACGTGCTTGTCCCAGACGTTGCCGCCATCGAACTGGTGCGAGACGAAGTAATTGGTGGCGGTGAAACCCAGTTCGCTCAGCACTGGCGTGACGTTCTCGAAAACGTTGCGGAAACCGTCATCGAACGTGATGCCGAACACCTTGCCCTGGCGCTCGCCGCGCACATAGGGCATGACGTCGCGCATGGACAGGCCGCGATAACCCAGCCGGCGCATCCAGCGCATCTGGCGGGTGAAGTCGGACGGGTGCACCGTCAGGCCGCGAAACGGCGTGCCCTTGGGATTGGGCTCGCCGATCTGGTGGTACATGAGAATGGGGATACGCATGGACCGGATTATAAGGTCAGCGTCCAGCCAGCGTACGCTGGTAGACGTCCAGCGTGGCGGCGGCGAAACGGTGCAGGTTGAAGTCGCGCAGGGCCGTTTCCCGGGCGTTGCGGCCCATCTGCCGGACCATTTCCGGCTGGTCCAGCATCAGCCGCAGCCTGGCGGTCATGGCCGGCACGTCGCGCACCGGCACGATCCAGCCGTCCACGCCGTCGGTCACGTTCTCGGGCAGGCCGCCGGCGTCGCTGACCAGGGCCGGCAGGCCCAGGCCCATGATCTCGCGGCAGGCGAAGGACAGCGCCTCGCGGTACGACAGCACGAAACCCGCATGGCAGGACGCCAGCGAGGCGCGCACATCGTCCAGCAGGCCCGGAAAGCGCACCTGGTCGATCATGCCCAGCTCGCGCACGCGCGCCAGCTTGGCCTCGGACGGCGGATCGCCGGCCACCATCAGCAGCACCCGCGCCTTGTCCTCGGGCGGCAGCGCGGCCACGGCGGCCACCAGGTCCAGCCAGCCCTTGTCGTAGTCGGTGCCGCCGGCGCTGCCCAGCAGCAGCTTGCCGCGCCATTGCGGCCCGAAGATCAGCTCGCGCAGCTTGTCCAGGCTGTCGGGCGGCGGCGGCGCGAAGAAATTCGTGTCGATGCCGTGGCGGATGGTGGTGATGGGGCGCCGGCCGTAAGGCGACGCCGCCATGATGCCGTGGATGTAGTCGCTGACGGCGATGCCATGGTCGGTAGCCAGCGCCACCCGCAGCTTGTGGCCGAAGCTGGTCAGCGGATGGTCGTTGTGCTTGGTGAAGACGATGCGCGGGCGGCGCGCCATGGCCAGCGTGGCCAGCATCACCTGCTTGTGGTCGGCCGAGCCGTTGGCGTGGATGATGTCGAAGCCGCCGCGCTTGATCAGCCGGCGCAGCCGGGCCCGGTCGCCGAACCAGGACGAGGGGCGCGTGGTGTAGCGCATGTCCTCGACCGTGACGCCGGGAATCGCCTTGGCGTAGCGGTACAGACGGCTGGTGGACGGCGCCGCCACGGTGATCTGGTGTTCGCGCGACAGCGCCCGCGCCAGGTTGATGATGTAGGTGACGTGCCCGCCGCCGTTGCCGCCGTGGAAGTTCGTGTAGAGGATCTTCACTGCTTGTTCTTCTCGGCCAGGAACATCAGCTTCGAATAGCGGTAGAAGCTGCCCGACGCGGCGGTGACGGCCAGCACCAGGCCGTGGCGGCCGTCCAGGAAGCCCCGGCGGATCAGGTAGATCCGCACGAAGGTCCAGAAGCTGTGCCCCAGCGCGCCGAAGATCGAGGTGCGCCGGCCCTTGGCGTACATCGACGCGGCGGCGTCCGATGAATAGCGGTTGATCTTGTTGATCAGCGCGTCCAGCGTGTCGTAGGGAAAATGGTGGAAATGGCCCTTGAGCTGCAGCGGGCGCTTGCCGTCGTTCGGCACCACGCGCTCATGCACGTAGGCGTCGTTGAAGCGCGCCGTGCCGCGCTTGAACAGGCGCACCACGTAGTCGGGCCACCAGCCGCTGTGGCGGATGTCGCGGCCGCAGAAATTGGACAGGCGCGGCATTTCGTAGACATCGCCGCGCGGTGCCTTGAGCGTTTCCTGGATCTCGCGCGCCAGTTCGGGCGTGACCAGCTCGTCGGCGTCGATGGACAGCACCCAGTCGCCGGTCGCCAGGTCCACGGCGCGATTCTTCTGCGGCCCGAAACCGGGCCAGTCGCTCGTCACTTCCACGCGCGCGCCCAGCGCACGGGCCAGCTCGACCGTGCCGTCGGTGCTGCCGGAGTCCACCACGATGAATTCGTCGGCGAAGTCCACGGACTTGAGGCATTTGGCGATGTTGGCCGCCTCGTTCTTGGTGATGATGATGACCGATAGCTTCATCCGCGATTCCTAAGACGCTTTTTCCAGGCTTTCCAGGCGTGGTAGCGCGGCCCCCAGAACGGGTCGCGCGACAGCCAGATGCGCCGGTTGAGCCAGGAGCCGCCGCGATTGCGCACCGCGAAGCGGTAGATGTGCTCGGGATCCGCGCCGGGCGTGTTCTGGCCGAAAGGGTCGGTAGTGTACAGGTGCCGGAAGCCGGCCTCGCGCGCCGCCGCCACGTAGTCGGCGTCGAAATAACCCTGCGGCCAGCACAGGTGGTCGCTGACGCTGCCCAGGCGGCCAGCCAGCGCCTCGCGCGACAGCCGCAGCTCGTCGGCGATGCGGGCGCGCTTGGCCTGGACGTCGCCGGCGCATTCCTTGTCCCAGCGCGTGTGCGTGTGGGTATGGGAATGGAATTCGAACGTGCCGGCGGCGCGCATGGCCTCGACCTCGCTCCAGCGCAGCATGACCTCGTCGGCGCGGCCGGCGGCGACCAGCTGCTTGCAGGCGTCGTGGTCCGGCGTGGCGGGCAGCGGCCCGCCCTGCCCCGCATGCGGCCGGACGGGGCCGTCGCCGATCCAGCCGGTGATGATGAACAGCACGGCGCGCATGCCGTGACGCGCCAGCGCCGGATGCGCGTGGACCCAGTTGTTCAGGTAGCCGTCGTCGAAGGTGATCAGCACCGAACGCTCGGGCACGGGCGCGCCGGCCAGGTAGGCGGCGAACTGATCGGCCGACAGCGACTGGTAGCCGGCGCGCGCCAGGCGCGCGATCTGGTCCTCGAACACGTCCGGCGTGGCGGCGATCATGCCGCCGGCCGGCGTCACGTGGTGGTACATCAGCACCGGCACGTTGGGCGCGCTGCGCGTGCTCATTTGCCGCGCTCCGCCAGCCACTTGCCGTAGACCGCCTCGGTGGTCTCGGCCAGCCGGGACGGCGAGAACACGCCCTCGTCCCAGACCAGCTTGCGGCCGGCCTCGCCCATGGCGCGGCGCAGCGCCGGATCGTCGATCAATCGCGTCAGCGCGGCGGCCAGCGCCGCCGGATCCTTGGGCGGCACCAGGATGCCGGTCTCGCCGTCGCGGAACATCTCGGACACGCCGCCCACGTCCGTGCCGACCACGGGCAGGCCGCTGGCCTGCGCCTCGACGTAGACGGTGCCGGACGCTTCCTGCTGGGTGGCCAGCGCGAACAGGTCGAAACCGGCCAGCAGGTTGGGCACGTCGCGCCGCATGCCCATCAGGTGGATGCGGTCCTGCAGGCCCAGTTGCGCCACGTATTCCTGGGTCTGCTCGAATACCGGCGAGCCGCCCGCGACGAACACCAGATGCAGCTTGGGACGGCTGGCCATCAGCGGAGCGATCGCGTCGATCAGGTCCTTGTGGCCCTTGGTGGCGCGCATCACGGCCACACAGCCGACCACCACGTCGTCCTGGGCCAGGCCCAGCTCGCCGCGCAGCGTGGAATGCTCCACGGGCGGCGGCAGCACGATGGGCGAGTACACGGTGGCCACGCGATCCGGCGGCACGCCGCGATCGATCAGGTGCTGGCGCACGTGGTCGCTGACGGTGGTGACGCAGTGCGGCAGCCGGGTATAGGACCACAGCGAGCCGACCTTGTTGGACAGATGCCGCGTGCGCACGATCAGCGGCGTGGGG
>NZ_JCBANH010000159.1:0-7337 GCF_059760925.1 Achromobacter sp. 1011791174 | reverse complement strand
GAGCGCTTGCGCGCTCCCCCTCAAGGGGGCATGCCCACGGACCGGCGAAGCCGGCTCCGTGGCATCCCGTTTGCCGTGTTTTGATTGCAGCAGTTATCGCTTGAGCCGCATCAATGTTGAGCCGCCGTGCGGTCCCAAGTCTGTCGTAGCAGCAGTGTTATCCTTGCTCAGTCCATTCAACAGGAGTCATCGATGGCCAAGTCCTCCAAGAAGATCACCAGTGTTCCGCGCATCAACATCGGCATTTCCGACAAGGATCGCGCCGCGGTTGCGGGCGAGCTGTCCAAGCTGCTTGCGGATTCGTACACGCTGTACCTGATGACGCACAACTTCCACTGGAACGTCACGGGGCCGATGTTCAATACGCTGCACCTGATGTTCATGACGCAGTACACCGAGGAATGGAACGCGCTGGACAGCATCGCCGAGCGCATCCGGGCGCTGGGCCACTACGCGCCGGGCACGTACCGCGAATACGCCAAGCTGTCGTCGATCGCCGAGCCGGACTCGGTGCCGGAAGCGCTGGAAATGGTGCGCCTGCTGGTCAGCGCCAACGAGTCGGTCGCCAAGACCGCGCGCGCCGCCTTCGAGAAGGCCGACGCCGCCAATGATCAACCCACGGCCGATCTGCTGACGCAGCGCCTGGACGTGCACGAGAAGAATGCCTGGATGCTGCGCAGTCTGCTGCAGTGATTCGGCGCGAGCCGCGATAGCGCGGCCGATCAACCCCGCCACGCACCCTCGCGTCGCGGGGTTTTTTTGTGGACCTCCAGGATGGACAACTCCGTCCGGGGGAGAAGGCGTGTATCGGCGAACGCCGTGTGGCGCGTTTCAGCCCTGGTGCGACAAGGGGCGCACGGGTACCGGCGAGATGCGCTCGGGCGGCGGCGAGACCCGCCACGACGAGCGCCGGCGTAGCGCGCCCAGCAGTTTCAGGCCCTGGGGCCAATCGCCCAGCCCGCTGTCGGCGTTGATGTGGCCGGCGCCGGGCACGACCACCAGGCGGCTGCCCCAGTGTTCCGCGAACAGGCGCGCGCGCTCCAGGCGGCAATAGGGATCGTTGTCGCTGGCCACCACCACGCTCTGGAAGGGCAGCGAGGTCCGGGGGATCGGCGCGAAGCCGCGCAGACAGTCCGGGGCGTCGGCGCGTTCCACGTCTGCCGGCGCCACCAGCAGGGCGCCCGCCACCTTGGCGCGCAGCGGCACCGGCAGCGCGGCGCAGGCCAGGCAGCCCAGGCTGTGCGCGATCAGCAGCACCGGACTGCGGGCCTTGTCCACTTCGGCCGCCACGGCGGCGGTCCATTCGGCGCAGGACGGCTGTTCCCAGTCCCGCTGCTGCACCCGTATCGCGTGCGGCAAGGCGTCCGCCCAGCGGGATTGCCAGTGTTCGGGTCCGGAGTTTTTCCATCCGGGGACGATGATCGGTTGGAGTCTCATGGCGGCCATGATGCCGCGCCGGCTTAGTAACGCAAACGAATAAATCCTCTTTTGCATATATCCCTGAAGGCATAAGGGAAATGCGGGAAAGTGATGCGTCCCATCAAGTTTTCCGCACAAAAAAAGGCGGGCCGGAGCCCACAATGACAGTGATCTTTCAGTGTATGCTTTGCCGTGCAAACGCATAGCAGCCGGGCGGAATTCACTGATAAAGCCGGCCTACGCCCGGTGAAAACCAACGATTACATGCCAATAGAGGAGTCCACTCATGAAGCCAGCATTCCGTCTGACCCCGGTCATCGCCGCCTTGGGTGTTGCCGCAGGGTTGACGTTCGCAGCGGGCGCGCAAGCCCAGACGATCAAGATCGGCGTGGTCGGCCCGACCACCGGCCCGGTCACCCAGTACGGCGACATGGTCCGCGAAGGCGTTGACACGGCGGTCGAGCGCATCAACGCCGCCGGCGGCGTCAATGGCAAGAAGCTGGAAACCGTCGTCATCGACGACGGCTGCGAACCCAAGCAGGGTCCGGTGGCCGCCAACCGCGTGGTCAACAGCAAGATCGGTTTCGTGGTTGGCCACGTCTGCTCGGGCGCGACCATCGCCGCCGCCGACGTCTACAACAACGAAGGCGTGGTCATGGTGACCCCGTCGGCCACCTCGCCGGCGCTGACCGACGGCAAGAACTACGAGTTCATCTTCCGCACCATCGGCCGCGACGACCAGCAGGGCCCGGCCGCCGCCAAGTTCGTCCTGGAGAAGCTCAAGCCGAAGAAGGTCGCCGTGCTGCATGACAAGCAGTCCTACGGCCAGGGCATTGCCACCGCGGTCAAGAACGACCTCGAGAAGGGCGGCATCCCGGTCGCGATCTTCGAAGGCATCAACGCCGGCGACAGCGACTACTCCGCCGTCATCACCAAGCTCAAGAGCGGCGGCGTGGACTTCGTCTACTACGGCGGCTACCACCCCGAAATGGGCCTGCTGCTGCGCCAGGCGGCCGAACAGGGCGTGAAGGCCAAGTGGATGGGTCCGGAAGGCACGGGCAACCCGGACATCAACGCCATCGCCGGCGACGCCGTCGAGGGCATGCTGCTGACGCTGCCGGCGGACTTCAGCCAGAGCGCCGCCAACGCCGAGATCGTGAAGGCCTTCCAGGCCAAGAAGCGCAACGCCGCGGGCGCGTTCCAGATGACCGCCTACACGGCCACCCTGGCCATCGCCGACGGCATCAAGGGCGCTGGCAGCGAGGATCCGGCCAAGGTCGCCAAGTTCCTGCACGCCAACACGCTCGACACCCCGATCGGCAAGATCTCCTGGAACAAGCAGGGCGATCTGACGAACTTCCAGTTCGACGTGTTCACCTGGCACAAGGACGGTTCCAAGACCGTCTACAAGTAAACCGGCGCATGCCGGAACCGTCCCCGGTCCGGGGAAGGGCTCGCGACGGGCCGGAAGCCTAGCTTTCCGGCCCGTTTCCTATTGGGCGGCCAGGCGCAGCGTCGCGCCTGTCCGAGGGCGGTCCGCCCTCGCGGACGGAGGGCCGAAACCGCCGATTTGCCTCGGTCCGTCCGGACTCGGGAACCGGGCCGGGCCGCTATGGTCGAACGCCGATTCCCGACTTTTGCGTAGAATGCGGCGCAATTGAACTCTTTTTTGTGGACATCATGACCAAGGCCCTGCTAGTCGAAGACGATCCCAAGCTATCGCGCCTGATTGCCCAGTTCCTGGAGCAACATGGGTTCAACGTGGCGCAGGCCTATCGCGGCGACCACGCGGTCGAGGCGTTCCGCAGGCACGATCCGGCCATCACCATCCTGGACCTGATGCTGCCGGGCCGCGATGGCCTGCAGGTATGCCGCGACCTGCGCGCGTTCTCTTCCGCACCCATCCTGATGCTGACCGCCCGCGAGGACGATCTGGACCAGATCCTGGGCCTGGAGTCGGGCGCGGACGATTACGTCATCAAGCCGGTCGAGCCGCGCGTGCTGCTGGCGCGCATCCGCGCGCTGCTGCGCCGGCACAGCCAGCTGGACGAACCGCCGGAGCGTCTGGAATTCGGCCCGCTGGTCATCGACCGGCGCACCCGCGCCGTGGTGCACGCGGGCGCGGAGGTCGACCTGACCACCATGGAATTCGAGATGCTGTGGGCGCTGGCCAGCCAGGCCGGGCAGGTGCTGACCCGCGACGACCTGCTCAATGCCGTGCGCGGCATCGAGTTCAATGGCCTGGACCGCAGCGTCGACGTCTGCGTCAGCAAGCTGCGCCGCAAGCTGGACGACGACCCGCGCGATCCGGCGCGCATCAAGACCGTGTGGGGCAAGGGCTATCTGTTCTCGCCCAAGGCACACGAGGGCGAGGATGCTTAAGTTCGTCCTGCGGCTCTTCGTGGTGCTGGCGGTAGGCTTCGTGATCTCCAACGAGATCGTGGACCGTTCCGCCAACTACCTGTTCGAGCCGGTCAGTGATGCCTATACGCGCGAATCGGTGCGCGGCCAGATCCACAGTCTGGTGCAGGAGCTGTCGCGCATCGAGCCGGCCTCCCGGCAGACTCACATCGACGACCAGCTCGCGCCGTACTACGGCCTGCGACTGCGGGTCGTGAACGCGCGCGATTACAACGCCAGCGACAAGGAACGGCAGGCCATCCGCGCGGGCGATTTCTTCATCCGCGACAAGATGCAGACCTTCGTGGCCGGCATCCCGGGCGCGGGCGGCCAGTGGCTGGAGCTCAAGCTGCCGCCCGAACCGTCGATCGGACCCTGGGTGATCGCGGCGGTCTATTCCGCGCTGGGCCTGCTGCTGTGCGCGTTCATGCTGGTGTGGGCGCTGCCCATCTGGCGCGATCTGGAGGCGCTCAAGACGGCGGCGCAGCGCATGGGCCAAGGCGACCTGCAGGCGCGCGCCCGGCTGTCGCGCCATTCCAGCATCGGCAATCTGGGTGAAACCTTCAACCAGATGTCCGAGCGCATCGGCGCCCTGATCAGCAACCAGCGCGAACTGACCAACGCCGTCTCGCACGAGCTGCGCACGCCCATCGCGCGCCTGTCGTTCGAGCTGGACATGATGGGCCGCGAACGGGACGAGGCCGCGCGCGCGCGCCTGATCGAGGAAATGAAGAACGACGTGGCCGAGCTGGACAGCATGGCCTCCGAGTTGTTGATGTATGCGCGGCTGGAGCACAGCGACGGCCTGGCGCTGCAGGCGCAGGACGCGCGCGGCTGGCTGGACTCCGTGGTCCAGCATGCCGATTTCGAGGCTGGCCAGCGCGGCGTGCGTTGCGAGGTGGCGCTATGCCAGGTGGCGCAGGTGCACCTGAACCAGCGCTACATGACGCGGGCCCTGCTGAACCTGCTGCAGAACGCCATCCGCTACGCCGGTGGCAATATCCGGGTGAGCCTGGTCTCGCCCGCGCCGCGCGAGTATGTGCTCATGGTGGACGATGACGGTCCCGGCATTCCTCTGGCGGACCGCGAGCGCATCTTCGAGCCGTTCATCCGGCTGGACGAAAGCCGCGACCGCGGCACCGGCGGTACCGGCCTGGGGCTGGCGATCGTCAGCCGCGTGGCGCGCTGGCACAACGGCACGGCCGAGGTGGTGGACAGCCCGCTGGGCGGGGCCCGTTTCATCATCAGCTGGAAGGCAGCCTGAGCGCTGCGACGCTGCCCGGAAGGCCGCTCTGGACGGGCATCTTCAATAAACTTCACAAACATCCTGTCCAATCTTTACAAACTCCATACAAAGCAGGAAAGAACGGAGCTTGACCCATCGATAGCATGACGGCAGTTCTCATCAGAGGCTTTGCCGCACGTCATGTTCCCGTTTGCCCGTACCCTTGTCCTAGGCGCATTGCTGGCTTTTGCCGGCGGTTGCCAGGGCGTGCCGCCGGCCAAGCCGCCGGCCATATCCAAGGGCGACTATCACGCGGTGGTGAGCTATCTCACCAAGCGCATTTCCCATGACCTGAGCGCGCTGGACGTGCCCGGGCTGTCGATCGCGCTGGTCGATGATCAGAAGCTGGTCTGGAGCGCCGGGTTCGGCTATGCGGATGAGGCGCGCCACCGCAGCGCGTCCAGCGACACGCTGTACCGCGTCGGTGCGATTTCCAAGCTGGTGACGGCGGCGGGCGTCATGCGCGCCGCCGACGACGGGCGCCTGGCGCTGGACATGCCCGCGGCGCAGGCGCTGCCGCAGTGGGAGATCCAGCCGCGCCGCGCGGCCATGCAATGGCTGGGTGCGCATCCGGTCACCGCGCGCAGCCTACTGACGCTGCGCCCGGACACGCCCGAGGACACCATGGGCAGGGCGCGTTCCGACATGGGCTATGCCTTGCTGGGCGACATGGTGGCGCACGCGGCCGAAGAGCCCTTCGACACCTATATGCGCCGCGCGATCCTGCGCCCGCTGAACATTTCCCGCGCCGGGTACCAGGCCGATGAGCGCATGCTGGAGCTGCGCGCCGCCGGCTATCGGCGCGGCAAGCCCTGGTCGGAAGCGCCTCTGGACAACGCGGCCGCCGAGGGGTTGTGGATGAGTTCGTCGGAGATGGCGCGCTTCAGCAGCATGCTGTTCGCCGAAGGCCGCTACCGCGATACCCGAGTGCTCAAGGCCGAGTCCGCGCAGGCGATCCTGAACCTGGAAACCGTGGCCGATGGCATCAGCCTGCCTTGCCGGCTGGCCCTGTCCTGGCTGGTCGCGCCCTGTGACGAGGACGGCGTCGCGGGCGACGCGATGCGTTCGCACAGCGGCGCTACCGAAGCCTTTCATTCCCGCTATGTACTGGCCCCGCGCGACAAGCTCGCCGTGCTGGTCATGAGCAATGCCGATACGGCCGAGCCGCTGGTGGCATCGGTTTCGACGCTGGCCATGACGCTGATGCGCCAGGCCAAGTACGGCGACGACGTCCGCTAGATTTGACGCCGCGTGCCGCGCGGCGGCTGTAAGCAGTACCTCCTCAACCTCGTTTCCCTGGAAGCTCTATGAAGCGATCTACCCTGTTAGTCCTCAAGCCGCGCCGCGTGGCCGCCGCATGCACCCTGGCCCTGCTGCCTGTCATTTCGATGGCGGCCGAGGATGGCGCCGGCAACGCTTCCGGCAAGCGCGGCGCCACATCTCGCGAACTGGAGGTCGCCAGGGGTGGCGCCACCGGCATGGTGCAGGACCAGTGGTCCTTCTACGGTACGGTGGGTGGCGCCTATGTGCCGCGTTACAGCGGCAGCGACGAGAGCGTCGCGGTGCCCGTGTTCGGCTTCGGCGTGCGCAGTCCCTACGGCATTTTCCTGAACACCGACCATGGCCTGGGTTGGGAAACCAACACGATGGGCAGCACGTTCCGCATCTATGTCGGTCCCAGCGCCTCGCGCAAGGACCACAAGAAGGGCCTGGAAGGCTCAAACGCGCTGCGCGGCATGGGCGACATCAAGAGCCGCGCGCAGGTCGGCTTCGACGCCGAGACCGACGTCGGCCCCGTGACGCTGTCCGCCTCGGTGCAGCACGCGTTCAAGAAGGGTGACGACCGGGATACCGGCAGCGCCTACACGCTGTTCAACCTGGGCGCCAGCGCCAAGGTCTATGACGGTCCGGCCGGCAAGATCGGCCTGTCGCTGAACAGCACCTTCGGCGACGGCAACTACATGCGCACCTGGTACGGCGTCAGCGGCCGCCAGTCGGCCAAGTCCGGCTATCGCAAGTACGAGGCCGAGGGCGGCCTGGAAAGCATCGCGCTGGGCGCGGTGTGGTCGTATCCGCTGAGCAAGTCCTGGACGCTGACGGCCGCCGCCGAGGCGCGCCGCCTGTTCGGCGACGCCAAGGACAGCCCGATCGTGAAGGAACGCAATCAGTACTCCGTCGGCACGATGGTCACGTACACGTATTGATGGAAGAGGGCGGGCGTATCCGCCCGCCC
>NZ_JCBANH010000158.1:0-7387 GCF_059760925.1 Achromobacter sp. 1011791174 | reverse complement strand
GGCGTGTCGCGCGCGACACGCCCCCAGGTGGCGCGCAGCGCCGGACTGCGGCGCACGTACCAGGCGTAGGCCAGCGCCCCCAACGCCATCAGCCAGAGCGCGATATCGGTCCAGAGCAAGACGATCTTGGGCATGGCGGCTACTCGAAACGCACGCGGGGGTCGGCCAGCGTGTAGGAAATATCGGCCAGGATCAGGCCCACGATGTAGAGCGAGGCGCCCAGGAACACCATGGCGCGCACGATGGAAAAGTCCTGCGCGTTGATGGCGTCGATGGTGTAGCTGCCCAGGCCGGGAATGCCGAAGAAGGATTCGGCGATCAGGCTGCCCATGAACAGCAGCGGCAAGGCCGCGACGGTGCTGGTCAGGATGGGCAGCATGGCGTTGCGCAGCACGTGGCGGAACAGCACGGCGCGCTCGGCCAGGCCCTTGGCCCTGGCGGTGCGCACATAGTCCTTGCCGATTTCCTCGAGGAACAGCGTGCGGTAGAAGCGCGCCTCGGGCCCCAGCCGCGAGATGATCGCCACCAGCACCGGCAGCGCCAGGAACTTGGCCATGTCCAGCCCGCCGGAAAAGCCCGAGAAAGGCACCAGCCGCAAGGTCTTGGCGAACAGCCACTGGCCCGCGATGATGTAGAACAGGCTGGAGATCGACAGCAGGATCACGCACAGCACCACGCCCCAGAAATCCAGCCGCGTGGCGCGGAAATAGACCAGCATGAGCGAGAACGCGATGCTGACGAACAGCCCCAGCAGGAAGGTGGGCACGGCCAGCGCCAGGCTGGGCCCCATGCGCGTGCGGATCTCGCGGCCGATGTCGCGCCCGCCGTCCGAGGCGCCGAATTCCATGGCCAGCAGCGGCACCGAGCGCTGGTAGAACACCGTGTCGGTCAGCCGCCCGGCGCCCTGCGCCTCGGCGTTGTAGAACAGCGGCTTGTCGTAGCCGTGCTCGACCTTCCATTTCTCCACCGCGTCCTGGCTGATGCGCTGCCCGCCGATGGCCAGCCGCGCCATGTCGTCGGGCGTGTTGACGGCGAAGAACAGGATGAAGGTGAACAGGTTGACGCCGATCAGGATCAGCACGCCGTACAGCAGCCGGCGAATCACGTAGCCGATCATGGTTGATGCTCCTTGCGCGCGGCCTGGGCGAACGCCGTCTGCCGCTCGCGCCGCTTCAGGGCCCGGTACGACGGCCAGACCGCCAGCGCCAGCAGCAGCGCGAACACGCCCAGCGGCCACCAGATGGGGGAATTCCATTCATCGATCTTGCGGTGCCGCAGTTCCGGATCGATCTTCATGTACTGCAGGATGTTGCGCACCATCTGGGTGGGCTTGGCATTGCCGACCCACTGCTGGTAGGCGCCGCCCGACATGGGGAAGTAGCCGAACATCCAGGGCGCGTCGCGCTGCACGATGGCGACCATGCGGGCGATCAGGCGTTCCTTCTCGGGGCCATCGTCCAGCAGCTTCATCTGCTCGAACAGCTTGTCGTACTCGGGGCTGTCGTAATTGGCCGCGTTCTCGCCGCCGGTCTTGGCCTTGGCGTTGGGGCCGTACAGCAGGAACAGGAAGTTCTCGGCGTCCGGATAGTCGGCGTTCCAGCCCCAGAAGAAGATCTGGGCCGAACCGCGCCGCATCTTGTCCTGGAAACGGTTGTAGTCGGTGGCGCGCACATCCAGCTGCACGCCGAGCTTGGCAAGCTGCCGCCGCATCCAGTCGAATTGCGGGTTGGAGCCGCCGCCGGTCATGGAGTCGTAGTACAGCACCAGCGGCGCGCCGGTCCGGGCATTGCGGCCGTCGGGATAACCGGCCTCGGCCAGCAGCCTGCGCGCCACGTCGATGGGCTTGCGCACCGGCTTGCCGTCGACCAGATCGTAGACCACCGGGTTCACGCCCTCGGGCGGCTCGCGGTAGCCCAGCACGCCCGGCGGCACCGGGCCATAGGCGACCGAAGCCTGGCTGTTCTCGAACACGGCCACGTATTCTTCCCAGTCGAAGGCGATGCTGATGGCCTGGCGCAGCTTGCGGTTGCGGTCGGCCTGCTCGGGCGTGTCGCCCTTGCCTACCACCGGGTCCAGCCAGTTGAAGCCCATGTACCAGTTCGCGGTCTCGACCGTGGTGGGCAGCTTGATGCCATGCTCGCGATACTTGCGGGCCTTGTCCTGGCTGTCGCCGGCGGCCACCAGCATGGCCACGCCATACTCGCCGCGCTCGATCTGCGGCACGTCGTAATAGCCCTGCAGGAACTTGCCGGTCAGCGGAATGGCTTCCTTCTCGACGTTGAACACGGCGCGGTCGATGAAGGGCGTGGGCTTGCCGCAGTCGGCCAGCAGGCCCGCGGCCTGGTCGCCCGGCTCGCCTTCGCAGGGATAGGGCTCGCCGTGGAAGTTCGGGTTGCGCGCCAGCACGTGGCGGCGGTTCTGCAAGGACTCCACCAGCATGTAGGGGCCGGTGCCCACGGGCCAGGTATTGAACGACAGGTCCTGCTCGGCCATGCCGGGCTGGCTGTAGAAGCGGTCGGCCTCCCAGGGGATCGGCGCCGTGAAGGTCATCGCCAGCCAGTACTTGAACTGGGGATACTTGCCGTTGACGCGGATGCGCAGTGTCAGCGGATCCAGCGCCTGCACGCCGTCGAAGCCATCGGCCTCGCGCAAGTCCAGCCAGGGCGAGGCCCCCGCCCCGCCCGGCGCGTCGCGCCGCAGCGCCTGGTCGCGCAGACGCAGCCGGTCGCCGTAGTCCTTCAGGCCGTGCACGTACTCGGCCATCAGTGAATAGATCGGCGACACCACGCGCGGGCTGGCCAGGCGGCGGATGGCATAGACGTAATCGTCGGCGGTGAGATCGCGCGTGCCGGTCAGCGGAAAATCCGGGATGGCGTACTTGTCCTGCAAGTCGGCGGCCGCCATGGGGAAATAGGCATAAGACCCGTCTGACTTCTTGGCGAAGGCCGGATGCGGCGCGTAGCGCATGCCGGGGCGCAACTTGATGTCGTACACGCTCTGCGCGATCTGCTCGCCCGGCGCGTCGGCCGGCAGCGTGTTGCCCTGCTTGTCCAGGTAGACGGGCGGGTCGATGCTCGCGGCCGCGCGGGGCACCAGCTCATAGGGCCGCTTCAGGTAGTGGTAGCCGTAGAGCGTTTCATAGACGTTGTAGGTATAAGGCGTCTCGTCGTTGGAATAAGAGCTGGCCGGGTCCAGATACTTGGGAGAGCGCTTGACGAAGGCGGAATACAGCGTGTTCCGGCTTTCGGCGCCGGACTCATAGGGGCTGTTGACGGGGCTGCCGTCGTTGGAGCAGCCCGCCGCCGCCAGCAGCAGCAACGCGGTCGCCGCTGCCCGCAGCTGCTTCATGACGCGCATAAGACCTTCCCAGAACAATGGTTGCGACAGAGGATAGCAAAGCCAGGGCGCGACCAGAACCCCGGCATGCCCCTAATGCTCTGCCAGGCTCAACCGCACTGGCGCTGGCGCCAGCAGTCGTAGCGCCACTTCCAGGGCTGCACCGCGCCCGGCCGCGCCCACAGACCCCGGCCGGCGGCCTTGGCCTGGCGCTGCAAATCGGGCATGGCCTGGTCGCGCAGGTAGTCGCCCTGGCGCGCGGTATAGGCCCAGGCGTAGCCCGCCTCGACCTGCAGCCGGTTGGCCGAACGGCCGTCTTCCAGGATCAGCGCGCAGACCTCGCGACCGTACTGGTCCTTTTCATAGCATTGCGCGGTCAGGGTCTTGCCGGCCACCAGCTCCGCCAGGTGCTTGCGCGAGGCCTCGGCATCGGGCTGGCCGGGCTGGTCCGCGCCATGGCCTTCCTCGGGCGCGTCGATGCTGTCCATGCGGATGCGGCGCTGTCCGTCCGGCGCCCGCAGCGTCACCGTGTCGCCGTCCGCGACGTTGACGACGGTGCCGGTGATCGTATAGCTGCCTTTGGGAATGCCGCCGGCCAGCGGCGCGCCGGCTGCGCCGCCCTGGGGCTTGCCCGCCGCCGGCGGGCGGCTAGCGTCCTGGTCCGGCCGCGACGGCTGCATCCAGTTGACCAGCGCGCCGGCCGCCGCGAGGATCAGGGCCACGATCAGGGCGGTCAGCCTGCTGCCGCCGAAGGGGGATTTGCCGCGCAAGATCGCCGCGCTCCAGGAAAATGAATGGCTGGCAGTGTGCCACAAGCCCGGCCCGTCTCCGGGCCGGAACAGGATGGCGACGCGCGGCCGGCCGGCGCGGCGGCTACAGCCAGCCCGACTTGCGGAAGCGCCAATAGAGCACGGAGCAGATCGTCACGATGACGCCCAGCGTCACCGGATAGCCCCAGGGCGATTTCAGTTCGGGCATGAACTCGAAGTTCATGCCGTAGATGCCGGCGATGGCCGTGGGCACGGCCAGGATGGCCGCCCAGGACGCCAGCTTGCGCGTGGTGTCGTTCTGCGCCGCCTGGCCGATCATCAGGCTGGCTTCGAACGCGAAGGCCAGCGCCTCGCGCAAGGAATTGAACAGCTCGTCGACGCGCAGCACGCGGTCGGCCACCTCGCCGAAATAGGGCCGCGCGTGTTCATCGACCGCCGTCATCTCGACCCGCGCCAGGCGGCGGCAAATCTCGGCCAGCGGCGACACCACGGTATGGATGCGCAGCAGGTCGCGGCGCTGGCGGTACAGCCTGCGGATATCGGAATCCTTGGCGCCCCGAATCAGCAGCTTCTGCTCGGCGCCCTCGACCACGCTCTCGATCTTGGCGGCCGCCGCCACATAGCGGTCCACCAGCCAGTCGAGCAGCTCGGACGCGACGTAGTCGCTGCCGCGCTTGAGCAGGTCCGGCGAGGCTTCCAGCCGTTCGCGCAGCGGGCTGTGGCCGGCGGTGGCGCCGCGCCGCACGGTGACGAGAAAGCCGTCGCCGATCAGGAACTGGGTCTCGCCGAAGATGGGCCGCTCGGCCTCGACCTCGACGGTGATGGCCACGATCAGCACCATGTTGCCGTAGTCGATGATCTTGGGCCGCCGGTGCGGCTCCAGCATCTCTTCCTGGTTCTTGTCGCAGGCGCCCAGCTCGCTCACCACCTTGCCCAGCAGCTCGGGGCTGGGGTTGCGCAGCCCGATCCAGAGCATGCCGTGCTCCGGGCGCACGTATGCGCCGACCTGGTCGATGGGCACCTCGCGGTCGCGCCGGCCATTGACATAGGAGATCGACGCGACGACCTCGCGGTTGCCGTTGGCGTCGGGTTGCGGTTCTGTGGTCATGAGCCAGTGTCCTCTTGCGCTGCTGCCCGGCGCCCCACGCGGCGACGGTGGGCCGATGATAGCGCAGCGCGTCCCGGCTCCGCGGCGTTCAGCAGGGCTTCAGCCTGTGCCAGTTTCTCGCCCACCACCCGCCGCAGATGACGGATCAGAAGGCGGGCCGCGGCCGAGGGCGGGCGCGACTTGGGATAGATCAGGCCGTACTGGAGCGGCACCGCCGGCTCGAAGCGCCGCAGCCGCGCGCCGCGATGCAGCTGCGTCAGGGCGGCCAGCGGATCGCTCAGGGCCGCGCCGCAGCCAGAGGCGGCGAGCTGGCAGGCGAAGAAGCCGAACGTCACCTCGAACTGCGCCTCGGGCTGATAGCCGGCTTCGCCGAAGGCCCTGAGGTAGCGGTGGAACAGCGAACCGCCGGCGGGCATGCCGATGAACCTGCCCTGGCCCAGCGCGCGCGGCGTGATCGGGCCCGGCAGATCGGCGCGCGGATCGTCCGGCCCGAACACCGCCACGGCATGCGTCTCGGCCAGCGTTTCGGTGACCAGCAGCGGATGCTCGACCGGCAGCTGGGCCAGCGCGATATCGAAATGCTGCTGGCTGATCCAGGCGTCCACATTGGGCGGCATGCGGGCATTGACGCTGGCGCCGAAATCCGGCTCCTCGCGCGTGGCGCCGGCGATGGCGTCCACCAGCAGGCCGTCGATCAGGTGCTGCGCCACCAGCACGTTGACATGGGTGCGGCTCTTGCGGCGCGCGTGACGCAGATAGTCCGTGAGCGCATCGTTGGCGCGCAGCATCTCGCCGATGCGCTCGTACAGCTGGCGGCCCGGCTCGGTCAGCGTCAGCCGCCGTCCCTCCTTGACCAGCAGGGCATACCCGACATCGTCCTCCAGCGCGGCCAGCAGGCGGCTGACCTGGGAAGCGCTGCGGCGCAGGCGCAGCGAGGCCTCCGCGATCGAACCGCCTTCGACAAAGGCGCGCAGCGCCTCCATGCCCATGAGCTGCATAGTCGCTCCGCAAATACTTGCATTATATGCAATCATTATGCCTAATTTCACGATTGACGCACATAAACACCCCTGCCGACAATGCGGCAACGCTGTGGCCCGCCCCAGCGCCATCACATGACAAATCAGGGGAAAACCATGAACGCCTTCTTCGGCCGCGCCGCTGGCGCCATCCTGTCGCTGAGCCTGCTGTCCGCGCCCGCCGCGCAGGCGCAGGACGCCTACCCGAACAAGCCCGTCAAGGTCATCGTGCACACGTTGCCCGGCGCCTCGTCGGACGTGCTGGCGCGGGCGGTTAGCAAGGCCATGGGCGACCAGCTGGGCCAGAGCTTCGTGGTCGAGAACCGCTCGGGCGCGGGCGGCGCCATCGGCGTGGACGCGGTCGCCAAGGCCGCGCCGGACGGCTACACGCTGCTGGCCGGCGCTTCCAGCGCCATGGTCATGCTGCCCATCGTGCTCACGCGCAAGCTGCCCTATGACGAGAACAAGGATTTCGCGCCCATCGGCGTGATCTCGCGCTCGCCGTTCCTGCTGGTCGCCAGCCAGGCCTCGGGCATCCGCGACCTGCCGGACCTCATCGCCAAGGCCAAGGCGCATCCCGGCAAGATCACCTACGGCAGCGCGGGACCCGGCACCAATCCGCACCTGCTGGGCGAACTGCTCAGCCAGCTGGCCGGCATCGAGCTGACGCACGTGCCCTACAAGGGCCCCGCCGCCGCGCAGGCCGACCTGATGGGCGGCACCATCGACCTGCTGTTCGACACCCCTTCCTCGGCCCTGCCGCATGTGAAGTCGGGCAAGACCGTGGCCATCGCCGCCAGCAGCGACGCCCGCGTCACGGACGCGCCCGACGTGCCCACCCTGAAGGAACTGGGCTATCCCTCGCTGACGCTGTACGGCTGGACCGGGCTGTACGCGCCGGCCGGCACGCCGCCCGAGGCGCTGGCGCGGCTGCGCGGTGCGCTCAAGCAGGCGCTGCATACGCCGGCGGTGCGCGAGTTCATCCTCGCCGGCGGCAACGACATCCTGGACCTCTATGGCGACGACATGCTCGCCATGCAGAAGCAGATGCAGGATTTCTGGCGCGGCGTGGTCAAGTCCCGCGGCATCAGGCTGGACTAGGCGCGGCTCGCCGCCCGGGCGGGTTCCGTGCCCGCCGCCCCTCTGCGCCGCAC
>NZ_JCBANH010000157.1:0-7706 GCF_059760925.1 Achromobacter sp. 1011791174 | reverse complement strand
CCGGACTGCCCCGTTGTCATCCTCGTTGCCGCCTGCGGCGGCTGCCTTCGGACTCCCCCGGGCGCATCGAAGTTGCTCGCATCCGCGCCGCCCCGCCCCGCCCGAGGAGCTACGGGTTTCTTGAAGAGTGACGTTGCTGGAGCCGTGGTCGGTGACGAGATTTGCGTCGCCCGCAGAAACTGGCCGCGCGGGCGGTCAGTTTCTGCATCCGTGGTGTCTTGCGTCGTGAGTCTGGCGCTGCGCGCAAGTGGCGAGAGGAAAATCAGACACCTTGCTCTGAACACCTGCCGTATACTTTTGACTGCTACCGCATCAACGGTAGCCCGGGGTGAGAGCCGGAACTACGAAACGCGGACGACCGCCGCATGGCGGTATTTTTTCGTCCGTGCGCGATTGCACGCCTTCCATGGGCGGGCGATTGCGGGGGTGCGCTTGCGCACGCCGGGTTGTTTCGTACCGGTCTCTCAACCCTGCTCTCTGCCCGCCCACCACCGTTTGAGAGCGGTCTGGGTGGTTTCTACCTACGAAACTGGAGGCCACCATGCCTACCCCGCTCCATCCCCTGACTGCAAACCGCTGGTCCATCGCGGACGAACCCGAATACGGCCGCCTGCGCCTTTCCCGCCTGCATCAACTGGAACGCGCCCGGCTCGGCATAGAGACGATCGCGCGGCTGGTTGGCAACAGCGCACTGGAACCGGGCGCCAGCGGCGCTGCCCCCTTCGACGCGCAGACCGTGGCCCGCTTGATGGGGGGCGTGGAGAGTCTTTGCGAGCACCTTGGCGTGCTGGGCGAGACCATCCAGGAAGAGTCCTTGCGGCACGACGACGGCGCGCATTGATCAGCCGGCGTCACGACGGCGGCAACGGCGTCTCGTCATCCATGCCTCATGCGCGGATGGCAGGCCGCCCGCGCGGCCCTGCTCCCCTGCCGTCGATCAGTACTCTATCGTCACGATCGGCTTATCGATATAGACGCCCACCGGCACATCGGCCTGCTGGGTATTGACGCGCCCGTCTATCGTTATCGACTCATCCTTGCCCGTGGCCGTGCCATTGAGCGGCGCGGTCTGGCTGAGGACCGTTTTGGTTCCCTGCTGATAGAGCTGGTACTCGATATAGTTATCGCCTGGCCCTTTCATTCTGCGCATGCCATTGGCGGAGTTGTCCCCATCGCCGACGTAAAGCTTGTACGGCGTCTGCAAAGTGCAATAAATCTCCAGCTTTGCGGTCGACGGCTCGAACATGGAAACCAGCGGCTGGGAGCCAAAGTCCAAAGTAGCCGCCGTACCTTTGAATTTGCAGGACTTGCTCACGTCGATGGAAACATCGACTGTCGTGACCGCCGTACCGACATTCCAACCCAAGCACGGCCTTACCACGCCGAGGTTTATTCCCAATCCGGTGCAAACAGCCCAACTCCACGTCAAGCTGATGGTGTCTTTATAGATACCCGTGACAGGTGTGACACGGTCCTGCGTTTCCAGGATGAACTTTATTCCACCGCTCACCCCGCCCCCCCATCCAAGCAGACTGAATGCGCTTTGCGGAATGTCGGTGACACGACCAAACGCCAGATGGATGCTCTTGCTCGCATCGGTATACAGCTTGTAGGGCAACCTCGCCGCTCCCAGCTTCATCTCGCCATTGTTCACGCTCTGCGCCGTTACCTTCAGTTCGGCAGGGATCCCAATATTCACGCCGGAGAACAGATCGCATCGGAAGCTGGTGTCGAACTCCCGCGAGTTAAGGCTGGAGTACAACTGCCATGACTCGAAGGTGCCAAAGAGAATGGGCGATGCAATTCCGCCCTCGCAATTCCGGACGACCTGGGCCGGCGATTGCGCCCGGACGGCGGCCGCCATGCCCGCCATCAGCGCCAGGAAAACCAGTAACGATCGAAGCAGGATGCGCATGATGAATGGGCTCATTGGCAGGTAAGGGCGCCGAGGCGGACGATGCCGGTCTGCGGCGGCGGGGAACCTAGGGACACCTGGCAGGCGGGCTTGCCGTCGGCGGGCAGCACGCTCAGGGTCGTAGCGGCCGGCAGCGCCTCCAGGTAGACCTCGCCTTCGCGGCCGACCCAGGCGACGTCCTTGCCGTCGGCCAGGACCCGGCTGCCGGCGGCTACCGGGCGCCCGTCGCTGTACAGCGCCGAGAACACGCCTGCCCTCAGCTTCTCGATGGGAAAGCGCAGCAGCAGCCCGCTGCGGTCGCGGACGGCGGCCTGGGTCTTGGCCATGGGGATCTTCACATCGGCCGGCAGGTTCACCGGATCGATCCCGAAATGCGCACCATACCAGGACGTGACGGACGGAATCAGCAGATGGCCATTGGCGTCGGTCACGCCCACGTACTGGTTCTCGAAGCTCACGGGCACGTCGGCATAACCGTCGGTGGAGACCAGGGCGAAGGCATCGTTCACGGGCCGGGCCAGATGCAAGGCGCCGTCCATGGCGATGATCGAGCCGCCCAGTTGCGCCCATTGCGTCAGCTCGCTGCGCTGACCGTAGACGCCGCCGCGCAGGTCGAAGCGCCGGGCGCGCCAGTTGATCTCGGCCTGGCGGTACATGTCGTCCCCGCTGGCATGGTTGGCGCCCAGGCTCCATCCGATACCGCCAGCCAGCGGCGCGGCCTGCGCATAGGCGACCTGCTCGGTGCGCCGGCCGTCACGGTCGCGGCTGACGCTGGCGCTGGCCGTCCCCCCCTCGCCCAGCGCGATCGACAGGGACAGCTGGGCGCCAAAGCCCGACGAGCCGATCTCGCGATTGACGCTGGTATATATGTTGATGCCCTGCCCCAACGGCACGCCGTAGGAAAGATTGAGCAGGCGCGTGCGCTGGCCGGGGCCATAATCCAGGTCGAACCAGCCCAGGCCCAGCGAACCGTAGCGGCCCAGGGACAGGCTGGCGGTGGCCTGGTCTTCCCGCCTGGCCAGGCGGCTCACGTTCCGGTACAGGCCCAGGTTCGCGAAGCCCTCGTCGCGCTGCGTGCGCCGCAGCCCCACGCTGAAGTTCTTGTTGACATACGAGTAGCCCAGCGACCATTGCCGGCCGTTGAGGGCGCTGTCGTTGTACTGGGGGTCGCCGCGCGTCGCTGGGGCGCGCCCCAGCATCATTTCGGCGATCGACCGCGCGCGCTGGTCCTGCGTCTGCGGCTGGCCGATATTGCCGGGCGCGGCGTGGCTGGCGGCGATCGAGGCATTGATCACGCCCAGCATGCCCACCTGGACGTTCGAACCCACGCCGCCGGCGGCGAAGCCGGGCGCGCCCTGCGCCCAGGCCGTTCCGGTCCATCCGGCGCTCAGGCCCCGGCGAACCACGCCGCTGGCGGCGATGTCGCCATAGTCGAAGGAGACGACGCCATACTGCCTGCGCAGCACGCCCACGGAGGCGCTGTAGTCCGTCAAGCCCGGACTCAGCAGATCATTGGACACATAGAAGGACACTTCCTGGCTGACTTCGCGGCCCAGCGCGTCGCGCGTGACCACGGTGGCCGAGCCGGCGCCGTTGATGTAGGGCAGGCTCTGCACGGTGAACGGCCCCGGACCGACCTCGCGCGTGCCCATGCGATAGTTGTTGATGAACAGGTCCACCGCCGTCGGCACCGCCGCCTGGCCGGCGAACTGCGGCACGGGGTAGGTCACCAGGTCCGGCCGCGTGGCGAAGTTGCGCCCGATCTGCACGCCCGCCATGCGCACCGAACTGGAATCGATCAGGGCATCGGTCACGAGATCGCCCAGGATGTACTTGCGCATGGTGGCGGGGTCGTTATAGCGCCATTGCGTGTCGTAGCGCATGAAGCGCGGACCGCTGGCCGTGTACTGCCCGCGCAGGGAGCCGCGCCATGCGCCGGTCGACGACAGCGCGCCATAGGGGCTGAACAGGCGCTGCTCGCTCCACGCCGAGAGCGTCGACGCGTGGCGGTTGCGGTTGAAATAGGCGTCGTAGTTCAGCAGCAGCCCGGTCGAGCTGTCGGCCTGTATCGGCGACCTCGCTTGTGTCTGCATGTCGACCGTCTGTTGCGGCAGCCAGTCCGTTGGCACGGTCACCGCCAGCTGTTGCGCCGCATTGTTCAAGGCCACCTGGACGCCGGGGATCTGATCCACCGCGACCACGTCCTGGTCCGGCGACTCGACCTTCATCCCCAGACGCTTCAGCACGGAGGCCGGCAGGTAATAGTGGCCCTGCCGGTACTCCACCTTCTGGATTTCGCCGGCGGGCTTGCCGTTGACCACCACGTCCAGGTAGAGCGTGCCGTCCGGCATCGAGAATTCGCCGCTCCCGGTTTGCGCCTCGACATTCCACCCGCAGGCGGCCAGCGACAGAATGGCGATGAGCCGGCGCGATCGCGCCGCGCGGGTTCGCCTGATGAGCAGGGAAGACATGGACACGGCCGCTTCAACGCCCCGGGATCGTCCGCGATTCGCGGTCGCTGTTGATATTGGCCTTCAGCGTGCCGCCGGCCTGAACGGCGGCCGGTGCGTCGAAACGCATTTCGGCGCCCGGCAGCACATAGCCGAGCAGCCCCGGCACGGACCAGACTTCGCGACCGCCCTGCGCATAGCTGACATGGGACAGGCGCGCATGCACCGCGCCGGTGTTGCGCACCACCAGCTGGCGCTGGCCCTGCTTGCCCTGGATGGAATAACTCAGTTCCGGCTGGGCGGCTTTCGCGTCCGGATGCTTGCGCACATCCTCGCGCGTCCATGCGCCCTGCCCGCTGACAAAGAGCGGCACGGAATAGCGCAGCTGGAAAGCCAGGCCGGCGCCTCCCTGGTTGGCGGGTTGGGAGGCCGCCGCGCCGTCCTGGCCTTCGCCCACGGTCCGCGCCACGCCGTCGCTGGGAATCTCGTCGATAAGGATGCGATAGGCGTCTTCCTTGCCGGCCTGGACCACGACGGTGCGGATCAGGCGCAGCAGCTGGCGCTGGCCCGGCTTGATCTCGGCCGCGGGCGGGCTGACCACGATCTGGTCTTGCGGCGCCAGCTCGTCCGTGCCATTGGCCTGGCTCCAACGCAATGCGCGGATCTGGATCCGGGAGGCCGATTGTCCATTGTTCTCCAGCCAGATCGCGGCGCCGGATTCGTCATGTTCGATGACCGGATCGATCGGCCAGACCAGAATGGAGGTCGCGGCGGGCGCGGCGCTCGACAGGCACAGCGCAAGCAACGCGCCGGCGGGGCGGACTAGGGATTTCATGGGAAGGAGGATCAGTAGTAGACAGTGACGATCAATTCGTCGGTGTAGACGCCCGGCGAGGGCTGTGTGGCGGTGCTTTGCAATTTGGCGTAGACCGGCAGCTCGATGCGGCCGCCGGGCGCCGTCATCCGCATGCCTTCGCTGTTCGCGCCCCAGCGCAGGCTGTAGCCGACGTCGCGGTACAGCTCATACTTGAGGACGTTGCCGCTGGTGGCGTGCTTCAACTTGCGCCCGGACGCCGGCGCGCCCGCGTTCTGGCCGTCGTTGATGTCCACCCGGAAATCGGTGCCAGGCGTGCAGTTCATCACGACGCTGCCCGCGCCGACCGAGGACACGGCCGTCATGTCCTTGTCGAGCTTTTGCACGGTGCCGAAATCGATGGTGCCCAATGAGGGGGATTGCAGCGTCGAACCCACGGCCCCGAACCAGCAGCCGGCGGTGATCTCGGCCCGCACGGTCAATGGCAGGGTCTTGGTCTCGACCACCGGCGCTGGCGCCGCGTGCAACAGCGCGCAAGCCAGCAGCGCCGGCAACAGGGCGCGCACCCGCCACCGCCGAGCGCCTACCATTGAATCGTCACCTTGACCGTGTCGCTGTACACGCCGCTGACCGGGGTCGACTGACGATCGATCGCCGCGTAGACGGGTATCGTTTCCTCGGTCCCGGTGCCGGACCGCGTCACCTGGGCCGCCGAGGTCCAGGGCAGGCTCATCGCGGCGTCGCTGTACAGCGCGTAGCGGACCAGCGCTCCGGTCGGACCTTTCAACTGGCGCTGCGAGCCCGTGTCGTTCTGGCCCGCGCCCAGCACCACGCGGTAGGGCACGCCCGCCGCGCACTGCACGCGGATGCCCGATGCGCCCGCGCCGCTCGCCGCTTTCACGCCGTGGGAAAGACTGGAGTAAGAGCCAAAGTCGACTTTGCCGTAGGCGTCCGGCGCGCCCCCCGCCGCCGAGGCGCCGGCCGAACAGAGATTGGCGACCACGGCGCGCACGCCCAGAGTCGCGTTGCCGGAATGCGAAAAGCTTTGCGCGCTCGCCGGCGCAATGGCCGCGACGCACAGCAGGGAAAGGAGAAGACGGCTAGGCATAATGGCTTCCGGGGGCCGGCAACGATGCGCCAGCCCCGCGCGGGATGACGGTTTACCAGCTGAGGGTCATGGTGACGATATCGGAGTACTTGCCCGATCCAGGCGTTTGGGCCATGGGGGGAATGCGGCCATAGACCGTCATCTCGGTCGCGCCCGTACCCTTGCCAACGTAGGGAGTCTTGCTGTCCCAGGCCTTCTGACGGGCGGCATCCTGGTACAGGACATAGGGCACGTACTCGACGATGCCCTGCTCGTTCGTCATGGCCATGCGCCGCTTGTCGCCATCCACGTTGCGCCCGTTGTCCAGCGATATGTTGTAGTCCACGCCCGAGGTGCAATTGAGCTTGATGACCGCTCCCCCGGTGCCCTTGGCCTGCCCGTCGATCGCGGAGGTCAGGGCGGAGACTTCGCCGAAGCTCAGGGTGCCGAAGTTGTTGGCGGTCGTCGTGCCGTTGACGACTTCGCAGCCCTTGCCGATCGTCAGTTCGACGGCGAGCTGGCCCTGCACCTGGCCCGTGGAATAGGTAGGAGCGGCCGGGGTGGTGGTGGCCGAGGTCGAGGTCGCGGCGCCACCGGCGGGAGTGGTGACGGCAGTGTTGGCGAACGACGCCGCGGAAAATGCGCAGGCGACGCAGGCCAGGGAAGTGTTCAGGAGGGTCTTCTTCATGGGGTGGCTCGGGTTCTATCCGGTGGTGTTGACGGTAAATTCGGCGCACCGCCCGTGGCGCGCTGCAATTCGAAGGCATTACATCAATCCCGCCGCGCGCCCAGCATCAGACGATTCCGAATACCTTGCAAAAAACTGTCACAAGTCCGTCACATAGCCACCGATTCAGAACTGTCCGACCCCCATCAAGGTAACAACGCACCCCGACGACCGCGTCGGCCGACGCTTACAATCGGCGCATGTCCACCATGCGCCTCTTCTACGCCCTCTGGCCCGACGCCGCCCTCGCCAACACCCTGGCAACCTGGGCCGAGCAAGCCCGCCCCGCCACCGGCGGAAGAATCATGCGCACCGAGACCCTGCACCTGACGCTCGCCTTCCTCGGTAACATCGACATCGAAACCGCCGAGGAACTGATCGACGCCACGCCCGTGCATCGCCTCGAACCCGGCGTCCTCACGCTCGACCAGTACGGCGCATTCAACCGCCAGCGCATCCTCTGGGCCGGCCCCTCCCGCACCCCCGACGACCTGCAAGCCATCCACGACGGCCTGTGGCTCTGGCTGTCCGGCTACGGCGTTCAAGCGCCCGCGCAGCCGTTCCGCCCCCACGTCACCCTGCTGCGCGACATCGACCCCGCCAAGGCCCCGGCAGCAGCCCCCGAACCGCTGACCTGGCACTACGATCGCATGGCGCTCGTCGCCTCCGAATCGCGACAGGACGGCAGCCGCTACCGCGTCGTCGCCCAATCC
>NZ_JCBANH010000156.1:0-7880 GCF_059760925.1 Achromobacter sp. 1011791174 | reverse complement strand
GAGCAGTTTGCTCAGGCGCACCGGCAACAACGGTTTTTAACTCTGGACTCTATGTCGGTGCCGTACTAAGTCTGGGGGCAGGTCACTGAACGTAATCGACGAAGCGAATCGGGAATGCTTGGCCATCGAGGCAGGCATGTCCATCCCTTCGGCACGTCTGATTCGCGTCTTGAGCCGCTTAATCGATTGCTATGGGCCTCCCGACGCAATACGCCTGGATAACGGCCCGGAGATGATCTCCGAGGCCTTTACCGAATGGGCTGCTGCCAAAGGCATTTCGATCCGCTATATCCAACCTGGCAAGCCGAATCAAAACGCTTTTATCGAGCGGTTCAATCGCACTTATCGCACCGAAGTGCTCGATGCGCATCTGTTCGCCAACCTTGAGCAGGTCCAAGCAATTACGGATCGATGGCTGGTCGATTACAACGAATACCGCCCGCACGAGTCGCTGGGTGGCCTCCCTCCGGTGCACTTCATGCCTCGGTTAACCCTTGCTCCGATCGTCTATCAGTCAGTGTCTACTTGACAGGGGTGCTTACGAACGAACCTATGCCGTGTCTGGGCGGGCCGGGATGGCTGAGCCACGCTGGCGCTGGTGATCGACGGTCATACCCGCGAGTTGCTCGGCTGGCATTTGTCGCGTAGCGGCAAGGCCTGCACCGCTGGCAGTGCCTTGGAACACGCCCTGATCGCCCGTTTCGGAACACTGGGGCGCGTGCCTGCGCCGTTCCTGCTGCGATCGGACAACGGACTGGTCTTCACGTCTCGCAGCTACACCGCGCTGGCGCGAGGCTACGGGCTGCGCCAGGAGTTCATCACGCCGCACTGCCCGCAGCAAAACGGCATGGTTGAGCGTGTCATCCGTACGTTCAAAGAACAATGCGCGCATCGGCATCGCTTCGAGAATATCCAGCACGCCAGCCGCGTTGTAGGCGACTGGATACGTTTTTACAATCACCGACGCCCGCACCAGGCGCTCGAGATGAAGACTCCGGCTGAGGCGTTTGCATTAGCCACTTAACCTGAGCAGGTTCTGCTGGGTCAATACACGGCCTTCGAAAGGGAATTGACGTGGAACAAAATCGTGTTTCCTACTTTCAAATTAAGAGATGGATTCTGGAGAATTACTGGGACGGCTGCCGGGATCATGGACCGCTCCCCACGGGCAAGGGACAAAGAGGATGGACACTGGAGCAGATAGCGTCTGACGTTTACGACGGGTATGCGGGGGGAAAGGGTAGTTTTGATTCCCCCTTGGAGTACTTGATGCTTGAAGTTGTTTGTTTGGTTTTGGCTTGCTGGTATCCGGCACAAGCCGAATATCATAGAACGCGAATCTGCCGTTTGCTTTCAGAGCATGCACTAGATAATTTGCTTCAATTGGTGCCCCGGGACGAGATTGATGATTTCAAGCACGATCTAAGCATCGTAGGATTTATATAAAATACTGAAATGGTATTCACCTGACACCGGCCCCAAGCCGGTGTTTTTTCAAGCAGCCTCTGTCACCACCTCCCCCTTCCGCCCAAAAACAAACACATGCGCATAACTATCATTCATCGCATGCTCGAAATGCGTTACCCCCCGAATCGCCGGCACGACAGGCTCGAACAACCCCGCATAATCAATCTCCACCGGATAAGGCTTCCGCTCCGGCGTATCGTTGTACCCAAGAATCAACAACCCACCCGGCTTGAGCACCCGATAGCACTGTTCCATCATCTGCTCGAATCCAATCCGCTCATTCAGCCCCCAGCCGATCACGCCATTGGATATCACGACGTCGAATGACGCCTCGTCGTAGTAGCCGCTCATATCCGTGACGCTACCGATGACGTGCCTGCCCGGCGGACCGTAGATCGCCTGTTCGGGATCCATGTCCAGCGAATGGAATTCCATCTTGAGCAGCCGGGGGTAGTGCCAGGTGTAGTAATGCATGCCCAGGAACAGGCACTTCATCCGGCCGGGCGAGCGCGCGGCGAGCTGGTTCAGATGGTCGAAGATTTCCCGTTCGAGGAATTGGCGATTCACGGCGCGCAGCCGGAATTTGATGCCGCATTTCGCGGCGAAGGCCGGAGACCATTTGAACAGTCTCATCTTGGCTTTGCGGATCAGTTTGCGTAAGGAAATTTGCTCACCCCAGATGGCCGGATTGAAGGGCTTTGCTTCGCGCAACAGCACTTCAAAGGTTCTTCGTGTGCGCGCGAATGCCGTGGCAGGCACGCATGCAGGGGCTGGCGCGGGCCAGCCGTCAGGGCCGTTGCGGTCCTGATCGCAAGAGGCTAATCAGCGGTGCGTTTGATATGAATGGGACGAGGGAGGAATGGGGTGGACTGGCGCGAGGCGCCGTCTGATTTCAGAATGACGCGACCGTTGCGGTCGCGCATAGGCAAGGTGAAGGCGACCCTGGCGGTGGTACTGCAATGTTGTTTGCCTGGGCCTGCCTGAAGATATCGATGCGCCAAAAGCAGGACGCCGGCACTAGGCCGGCGTCCGTCTACCAAAGATGATCACGCTACTGCGACATTGCTCTCCATCCGCTTCTCCCCAAACAGGAACACATGCGCATATCCATCATGCATTGGATGCCGCGCATGCCTTACCCCCGGAATCGCCGGCACGACAGGCGCGAACAACCCCGCATGCCCGATATCCACCGGATACGGCGCCCGTTCCGGCGTGTCGTTGTAGCCCAGGATCAGCAGCCCGCCCGGTTTCAGCACCCGATGGCATTGCGCCATCATCTGCTCGAACCCGGCCTGTTCGTTCAAACCCCAGCCGATCACGCCATTGGCGACGACCACGTCGAACGACTCGTCGCCATAAAAGCCGCTCATGTCGGTTGCGCTGCCGATGGTGTGCCTGCCCGGCGGTCCGTAGATCGCCTGCGCCGGATCCAGGTCCAGGGAGTGGAAATCCATCTTCAGCATGCGCGGGTAATGCCAGGTGTAGTAGTGCATGCCGATGAACAGGCATGCCTTGCGGCCCGGGGATGCCGTGGCCAGTTGGTTCAGATGATCGAAGATCTCCCGTTCCAGGAAACTGCGGTTGGGTGCCTCCAGCTTGAAAGTGATGCCGCAGCGCGCGGCGAAGGTGGGAGACCAGTGGAAAAGCCCCAGCTTGGCCTTGTGTATGAGTTTGCCTAAGGAAATGTGATCGCCCCTGATCGGCCGGATCTTTTGCGTCCGGTACCGACGAGTTCCTGCTGACGCACCTGTGCGTTGCACGGCCGCAATGTGCAAGACGACGGCGGGGATGGGGGGCGGCTTTTTTTCCGCGAGCGCCGCTCCTCCCATCCCTGCCGTCGTGACGTTTACCGCTTTAGTGGTTCAGACCTCCCATGCGCCTTGCCGATACGCGGAATCCCAGAACATCCATTCCAGCCGCGCGGCGTGTGTGTATGCCTCGTGCATAGCCTTGACCGTTACGGCGGACGCGAGTTCCGCGACGCGGTCCACGGACGCGATGACTTCGCGGACCAGGGTGTGGAATTCCTCGCCGGCGTAGGTGTCGATCCAGGCGCTGTAGGGGTTGGGTTTGACGGCGCGGGCGTGGATGTCGCGGCCGATCTCGGCGTAGATCCAGAAGCAGGGCAGCAGCGCGGCCAGGGCCACGGGGTAGGGCGCGCTCCAGGCGGTGGCGATGAGGTAGCTGGTGTAGTGGTGGCTGGCGGGCGTGAGCGGGGTGGCGTTGAAGGTGTCGGCGCTGATGCCGAACTGCTTCATGAAGCCGTCGTGCAGGCTGCGCTCGACCACGACGGCGTTCTTGGCGGCGTCGGCGAACTGGACCACGCCGTCGGCGTTGTCGGCCTTGGCGGCGGCCACGGCCAGCGCGCGGCCGAAGGCGACCAGGTAGTGGGCGTCCTGGATCATGTAGTGGCGGAACGCGTGCGCGTCGAGCTGGCCGCTGGCCAGCTCCTGGTTGAACGGCATGGTGCGCGTTTTCTCGTACAGCGCGGCGTTGCGCGCCCAGGCGTCGGAGCTGAAAGACATGGGATTCCTCTGCGTAGTCGGACGGCGCGCGAAGTCGCGCCGTGGCTGCCGGCCAAGGATAGCAACACCCGGCGGCCGGGTAACTTTTCATGTCATTTGCTTCCGGTGGGGCCGGGGGGGCGAGCCGCGCCTGTTACGGGCTGGCGCCGCGCGCCGCATTCGGCGATTGCCCCAGGCGGCGGGCTGCGCGAGAATCCGGCGCATTCCGTGCCGGTCGCGGTTCAGCGGCCAGCCTCTCTCAACAGGGCGAACTCCAGCGTGTCTTCAGTCAGCGGTGAACGTGTAATCAGGCGGATGGCGATCACGGCGCGGCGGCGCGCGGGTCGGGTGGCGGCGGCCGTGTGCCTGGCGCTGCCGGCCTTGTCGGCGCAGGCCGCCTATGTGGTGGTGGATACGGGCCATACGCCCGCGCGGCCCGGGGCCACGGGCGCCAGTGGGCGCGTGGAGTATCAGTACAACCTCGTGCTGAGCGGCGCCGTGGCGGCGCGGCTGACGGCGCTGGGCGAACGGGTCAAGCGCGTGGCGGCCGACGGCGCCGAGGTGGCGCTGGGCCAGCGCGCGCGGCTGGCGCCGGATGCGGATTTCTTCATCTCCATCCATCACGATTCGATACAGCAGAAGTACATCGACGCGGGTCGCCAGCGCGAATTCGCGGGCTTCTCGATCTTTGTCTCGCAGCGCAATCCCCGCTACGAGGAAAGCCTGCGCTGCGCCAAGGCGATCGGCGAGGCGCTGGTGGCGGCGGGCGAGAAGCCGTCGCTGTATCACGCCGAGCCCATCGCCGGCGAGAACCGCCCGCTGCTGGACCGCCGCCTGGGCGTGCATCGCTTCGACGGGCTGGCGGTGCTCAAGACGGCGACCATGCCGGCGGTGCTGGTGGAGGCCGGCGTGATCGTGAACCCCGACGACGAGGCACGGGTGGCGCGGCCCGACACCATCGAACGCATGGCGCGCGCGATCGCCGATGGCGTGCACGCCTGCCTGGGTGGCTAGCGCGGATCGCGCGCGTCCGGCCCGGCGGCTGGCGCTGTCGCGCCGGATGGATAAAATCCCGCTTCAAGCGCCGCGCCTTGCGAGCCGGCCAATGGACAAGCGCGAAACGCGGCGTGGCCCGTAAGGTCTGCGTGACATAGGTTCCCAGGGAGAGGATTGATGAGGCTGAAAAGAAAACTGACGGTCTGGAGCACGACATTGGCGCTGTCCTGCGCGGCCCTGTCGGCCGGCGTGGCGCAGGCCCAGGCGCAGCAGGCGCAAGCGCCGGCGTCCGCCAAGCAGGAAGAGCCCGAGCGCTACGGTCCGTTCTTCTTCCTGCGCAGCGAGCCGGACCTGCTGATCTACGTGGGCGCGGTGGGCGCCAACGATATGTTGAATCTCAAGAAGGCGCTGCGCGAGCATCCGACCATCTCGACCATCGTGTTGCAGAACAATGGCGGCGGCCTGGTCCACATCGGGCTGGTGGTGGCGGAAGAGATCTACGAGCGCGGCCTGAACACCTATATTCCCAAGGACAGCTACTGCGCGTCGGCGTGTTCCTTCGTGTTTTTCGCCGGCCGTCAGCGCCTGGCGGTGGGCCGGCTGGGCGTGCACCAGATCTCGGCGCCGGAGCTGACGGGCGAGCAGGCGCAGTTCGGCGTGTCGGACATCGTGGCGACCCTGCCGAAGTACGGCGTGTCGGCGGATGTGCTGGGTATCATGTTCAGCACGCCGTCCAAGGACATGTACTTCTTCACGCCGCAGGAAATCGCCAAGTACGGCATCAACCGCGTGGGTCCGACCCAGGCGTCCGCCAATGGCGCGCAGCAGGGCGGGGGCCAGCGCGCCGCGCCCGCCCCGTCGCCCTCGCCGCAGCAGCAGACATCCGCGCCCGCCCCGACGCCGCAGCAGCAGACGTCCGCGCCGGCTGGCGAGGCAAAATTGCCTCCGCGCCAGCCGGCCGCCGCCGGCCAGGCGCCGGTCGCCAATCCGTACCTGACCAAGCAGCCCGCGCCGGCGGCGCCGTCCGACGAGCAGAAGGCCATCAACGCCGCCGCGCTGATGATCCAGGCGGGCAGCGGCACCAACGAAGAGGCCATGAAGTTCACGCGCGAGTTCTACGCGGACACGGTGGACTTTTTCAAGAAGAAGCGGCCGAAGTCCGAGGTGCTGGCGGACAAGCAGGCGTATTTCGCGCGCTGGCCGGTGCGGCGCTTCGTGGTGGACCAGAGCACGCTGCGGGCCAAGTGCGAGAACCAGCTGTGCATGGTCAAGGGCATCTACGACTACAAGGTGTCCAGCCCGGAACGCGGCAAGAACGCCAGCGGCACGTCGAATTTCACGTACATCCTGGACCTGCGCGATCACTACCGCATCGTCCTGGAAGACAGCGAGGTCATCAGCCGCTGAGCGGCCGGCCTTGCACTTTGGAGAAGCACCATGCATGTCAGTCTGCGCGCGACCCGGTTCCTGATCCTGGCGGGCCTGACCGCCGCGGCGGCGCCGGCCCAGGCGATCGATTGCGGCAAGGCGTCCAGCCCCGTCGAGAAACTGATCTGCTCCAGCCGCGAGGCGAAAGCCGAGGACGCCGGGCTGAATCGCGCCTATGCCGCGCTGATGAAGCAGGCGCCGGACGACGAGATCCGCGCGATGCTGAAGGATAGCCAGCGCCGCTGGCTCGCCGCGCGCGACGGCAAACTGCAAGACCTGATCGCCAACATCGACGCCGTGCCGGAAGGCAAGACGGCGGGTTCCGTCGCGGCCGACCTGATCAGCGCCCGCATCGACGCGCTGACGGAGCGCGACAAGGGCAGCAAGCAGCCCAGGCTGATCAGCACGGCGCTGGCCCAGCGGGAATTCCGCCGGCAGTTCACCGGCGGCCCCTACGACGGTTACGACGTGGTCTGCGAGCTGCTGCCGCCGAACGACATCTACGCCTGCTTCGCGATCAGCCACTACCAGAACAAGGACCGTGTCTGCACCGCCGAGCAATACTGGGCCACGGGCTCGGTCTACGCGCAGCGTTATGTGGCGAAGGTGGTGGACAAGAAGCTGGTGCCGGTGGCGTCTTGCTCGTACAACGGCAACGACGACAACTGCCCGGGCGGCATCTCGGACGAGGCGCGCTGGAACACCGGTCCCAAGGTGCGCACGCCGATGGGCTATCCGACCAAGCCGCTGCCCCGGCTCGATGGCGAGGTCTATGACAGCGACGACTACGACTGGCTCAAGGCTTGCCTGACGGACGATACGTTCCCGCTGGCCAATCCGACGACGGCGGGGCGCTAGGCGGATAGCTCGAACTCGGTAGCCGGATGCGAACCGCGGCGCGGTGGCATCCGGTTTTTTCGTTTCAGATATCGTCGAAGTAGAAGGCCTTGTTGAGGCGGGCCTGCAGCACCTGGCAAGTGTGCGAGTTTTGCCAACTCAGGGTGATGGCGAGCAGTAGCACTGCACCCAGCACAGCGCCGATCGCGCCTAGCCAGCCAAAGGTGAGGCCGATGTACAGCAGCGGGATGCCGAAGACGAAGCTCATCCACCAGAGCAGCAGGAATTTCAGCGCGACGCCCATCCAGAAATAGGCTAGTACGAGCAGGCCGATGGCGAGAATGACGATGAGCAGTTTCATGGATCAGGCGCCCAGAATGCGCGTTTTCTGAGCCGCGAATTCCTTGTCGGTCAGGACGCCTCGGTCGCGCAAGGCAGACAGCCGTTCCAGCTTGCTGATGATCTCGTCATCGCTGCGTACCTGAGAAGCCGGACTTGCCGGCGTCACGGGTGAGGCCGAAGCCTGGGGCGCGTGTGCTGCTTCGGGTATCCCGGCGGCAACGGAGATCGTGTCGTGGGCGCGGGACGCGCCAGCCACTTCCGCAGCCTCGATGATGTCCTCCTCGGCGGCGGCGGGGGCGGCGG
>NZ_JCBANH010000155.1:0-7900 GCF_059760925.1 Achromobacter sp. 1011791174 | reverse complement strand
CGGCGGGGAACTGCTGCCGCACCGCGAATACTCGATCGCCTCGCTGCCCGCCGACGGCGCGCTGCAATTGCTGGTGCGCCAGATGCGCGGGCCCGATGGCGACCTGGGCCTGGGCAGCGGCTGGCTGACCCACGTGGCGCGGCTGGGCGACGAGATCGATCTCCGGCTGCGGTCCAACCGCAGTTTCCACGCGCCCGACGACGACCGGCCGATGATCCTGATCGGCAACGGCACCGGCCTGGCCGGCCTGCGCGCGCTGCTCAAGGCGCGCCTGGCGGCGGGCCGCCATCGCAACTGGCTGGTGTTCGGCGAGCGCCAGGCCGCGCATGACTGGTTCTGCCGCGCCGAGATCGAAGGCTGGCGCGACGCCGGCCAGATCGAACGACTGGACGCCGTGTTCTCGCGCGACCAGGAAGAAAGGCGCTACGTGCAGCACCTGCTGCGCGAACAGGCCCACATGGTTCGCGCCTGGACCGACGCGGGCGCGGCGGTCTACGTCTGCGGCAGCCTGCAAGGCATGGCGGGCGGCGTGGATGAGGCGCTGCGCGACATCCTGGGCGACGCCCGCTTGCAACAGCTGCTGCACGACGGCCGCTACCGCCGCGACGTGTATTGAAGCGGCGCGCGCGGGGCCTGCCGGCCGCGCGCCACGCCGCCGCGATACGCCCTTATTGCAGCTTGATCTGGGCCTTGTCGATCACGCTCTTCCAGCGGTCGCGCTCGGCCTGAATCTGCGCACCGAACTCGGCCGGCGTGTTGCCCAGCGGGAAGGCGCCGGTTTCCTCCATTTTCGCCGCCGTGGCCGGGTCGCGCACGGCCTGCGCGAAGGCTTGCGCCAGCTTGTCGCGCACGTCGTCGGGCAGGCCCGCCGGCGCCACCACGCCGTACCAGGCGGTCACGTCATAGTCCTTGTAGCCCTGCTCGGCGAAGGTCGGCACGTCCGGCAGGCGCGGGTTGCGCGCCGGGCCGGTAATGGCCAGCGCGCGCAGATGATTGCTCTTCAGATACGGCAGCGACGACGGGAAATTGTCGAAGATCACCGGCACGACGCCGCCCACCGTGTCGGTCAGCGCCGGCGCCGAGCCGCGATACGAGATGCTGTTCATCTTGCCGCCGATGATCTGCAGGAACCAGATCATGCCCAGGTCGTTGACGCCGCCCGCGCCGGCGTTGGCGTAACCGTCCCGGCCCGGATTGGCGCGCACATGCTCGACGAACCCGGCCAGGCTCTTGGCCGGATACTGCGGATTGACGCTGAGGATGTTGGGGCTGGTCACCAGATTGCTGACCGGCGTGAAATCCTTGACCGGGTCATAGGCCAGGTTGGGAAACAGGTGCGGCGCGGTGCCGTGCGTGCTGACGGTGGCCAGGCCGACGGTGTAGCCGTCGGGCTTGGCGCGCGCGGTCGCGGCCATGCCGATGGTGCCGGACGCGCCGGTGCGGTTTTCCACCACGATCTGCTGGCCCAGGATCTCGCCGGCCTTGGCCGCCGCCAGGCGGCCCACGATGTCGGTGGGGCCGCCGGCCGGAAACGGCACGATCAGCGTGATGGGGCGTTCGGGGAAGGCGGCATGGGCGGCCGGCAATGCGGCGGCCAGCGCCAGCGCGGCGCAGGTCTTGCGGAACATGGGGAGTCTCCTGTGGATGGAATCGTTATGCTTGCGCCGCGATCGAGCGGCGCAGGATCTGCCCGGGACGCGGCGTGTCCGGCAAGGGCGGATGCACCTGTACGCCGTTGACCAGCACGCGCTCGACGCCGGCCGAGGGCAGCGTCGGCGCTTCCCAGGTGGCCAGATCGGCCACCGTGTCGGCGTCGAACACCACGATGTCGGCCCAGGCGCCCACGGCGATGCGGCCGCGTCCGGCCAGGCCGAACACGCGCGCCGGCAGCGCGCTCATCTTGGCCACCGCCGCCTCCAGCGTCAGCAACTCGGCTTCGCGCACATAGCGGCCCAGCACGCGCGTGAAGCTTCCCCACAGGCGCGGATGCGGATGCGCGTCGTTGGGCAGGCCGTCCGAGCCGACCATGCAGCAGTCATGCTGGAAGATGCGGCGCACCTCGTCCTCGTCCATGGCGAAATAGATCGCGCCGGCCGGACAGAGCCGGCGCGCGGCCTCGGTCCT
This sequence comes from Achromobacter sp. 1011791174, assembly GCF_059760925.1. Taxonomy (NCBI): domain Bacteria; kingdom Pseudomonadati; phylum Pseudomonadota; class Betaproteobacteria; order Burkholderiales; family Alcaligenaceae; genus Achromobacter; species Achromobacter sp. 1011791174. Next base: position 5,776 of record NZ_JCBANH010000155.1, on the reverse strand, counting down.
GTCGCACCCCCAGTCGGCGGCGATGTCGGCCAGGTAGCGGCCCGCGCACTCGGGATGCGGCGTCGACCAGGTGACGCGGATGTCGTCGATCTGCTCGGCGCGCTCCGGGATCAGGATGGTGGAGCTGCCGGGATAGGGATAGATGTCCAGCGCCACGTCCACGCCCTCGGCGCGGGCGCGGTCGATATTGGCCAGCGTGGCGCGGCTCTTGCCCCAGTTGCGCGGCATCATGCACTTGTGATGCGACAGCACCGTGGCGCAGCCGCTCTGGCGGCCGATGGACAGCACCTCGTCCACCGATTCCTCGACCGTGTCACCCTCGTTGCGAATGTGGCTGGTGTGCAGCGCGCCGCGCGCGGCCGCCACGCGGGCCAGTCCCTCCAGCTCGGCCGCCCGCGCCATGCCGCCCGGCTGGTAGGCCAGCCCGGTGCTGAAGCCGACCGCGCCGGCCGCCAGCGAGGCGTCCAGCATACGCTCCATGGCGCTCTGTTCATCGGCCGTGGGCTGGGCCGACGGATCGCGCATGGCCGCCAGCCGCAGGTTGGCGTGGCCGACCAGCGCCGCCACGTTGATCATCGGCCGCTGCGCCTGCAACGTGGCGAAGTACGCATCCATGTCGGCGTACAGCGGCGACTCGCCCAGCAGGGCCAGCGCCGCCGCGTGATTGCCCGGCAGCGGCGCGGGCGCGCCGCTGATGCCGCAGTTGCCCACCACCACCGAGGTGATGCCCTGGCTGGTCTTCCAGGCCAGGTCCGGTTTTTCCACGAACATCAGGTCGTCGTGACCGTGCACGTCGATGAAGCCGGGCGCCACGATGCGTCCCGCCGCGTCCAGCCGCCTGTCGGCGATATAGCCGGACAGGTCGCCCAGCGCCGCGATGCGGCCATCCGTCACGCCCACGTCGGCGCGCACGCGCGGCCCGCCCAGGCCGTCGATGACCCAGCCGCCTTCGATGATCAGATCCAGCTTGTCCTGCCGCATGCGCGTGTCCCGGCTTGATGAAGGTCCTAGTATCGGCCGGCCAATCAATCTGGAAAAATTGTTTTTATCGATCCATCCATCGTGATTTGAAATGAATCGCCTGCCCAAGCACGTCACGCTCAAGCACCTGAACGCCTTCGTGGCGGTGGCCCAGGAGTCCAGCTTCACGCGCGCCGCCGAGCGCCTGTTCCAGACCCAGTCCTCCGTCACCAGCCTGGTGCGCCAGCTGGAGGAAGCGCTGTCCACGCTGCTGTTCGCGCGCACCAGCCGGCGCGTGCTGCTGACGGCGGCGGGCGAGGAATTCCTGCCGCGCGTCATGCGCCTGCTGGCCGACTTCGACGGCGCCATCGGCGACGTGGTGCGCTTCGGCGCGCTGGAGCGCGGACGCGTGGGCGTGGCGGCGGCGCCGTCGGCCATCACCCAGATCATCGCGCCGGCGGCCGCCGCCTTCGCCGCGCGCCATCCCGCCGTGCGCCTGTACCTGAGCGACGACAACTCCGGCCGCATCCAGCGCAAGGTGGCCGCGCGCGAGGTCGATTTCGGCCTGACCAGCCGTTGGGCGGACGCGCCCGGGCTGGATTTCGAGCCGCTCCTGGAAGACCGCTTCGGCGTGCTGTACCGCGAGGACGACGCCGGGCTGCGCCCGGGCCGGGACGGCACGGTGCGCTGGGCGGACCTGGCCGGCCGCCAATTGGTGGGCGTGGTGGACGAGACCGGCATCATCGCGCTGCTGCGCGCCCGCGCCGACCTGCCGATCGAGGCCGCCGCGCCCTTCCATGAGGCGTCCAGCACCACCTCGCAGGCGGCGCTGGTCAAGGCGGGACTGGGCGTGGCGCTGCTGCCGGCGCTGGCCGCCGAGCGCGTGCGCGAGCCGGGACTGGCCTACGCGCTGCTGGCCCGGCCCACCATGGTGCGCACGGTCTGCCTGATCCGCCACCTGGACTATCCCTTGAGTCCGGCGGCCGATGCGCTGATCGGCGCGATCCGCGATTATTTGAAAACGGCCGAGCTGCCGCCCGGCTGCGCCCGCGCCGCGCGCAAGCGCGCGGGCAGGGCCTAGGGACCTAGCGGCGCAGCTTCTCGTCCAGCGCCTTCAGCCCCGCCGCGAACACGCCCTGCCCCACGGCGCCGGCCACGGCCGCCAGATCGGCGCCGGCCTCGACGCGGAAGTCGGCCCACCATTCGACCAGCGTCAGCCCGCCTTCGGTGACGCGGCGCAGCTGCACGCCGGCGACGTAGTCGCGCATGGGCAGGTCGGTCTCGATGATGGAATAGCGCAACGCCGTGCCCGGATCGTCCAGCATCAGCAGCTGTTCGCGCACGAAGCCGGACGGCTGCAGCGTCAGGTGCCGCACCGAACCCAGTGCGTCCGCGCGGCCGCCGTCCTCAAGGCGGCTGACGGCCACGCCGGGATGCCAGCCGGCCAGGCCGTTGAAATCGCGAAACATGGGCCAGACCTGCTCAAGCGGCGCATGGATGATGGCGCTGATATACACGGTGTGCGACATGCGGGGCTCCTGTCGAAGCGGATGCGGTGAAGGAAGGATGGAGTGCGGCGATAGACAAGAAAAAGGCGCCGTGCACGGCGCCTGGTAAACAGCTTAGAAGGTCAGACCCTTGAATTCCCGCGTGGCCGCGGTCAGCGCCTGTTCGGTGGGCAGGCGCTCCATCGAGCTGGCGCCGTAGAAGCCATGGCAATGCTTGCAGGCGCGCAGCACGTGGGCGGCGTCCTCGGGCGTGGCGATGGGACCGCCATGGCACAGCACGATCACGTCATCGCGCACCGCCAGCGCGGCCGCCGCGATGCGGTCGATCGCGGCCACGCAGTCGTCCAGCGTCAGCGCGGTTTCGGCGCCGATGGAGCCGCCGGTGGTCAGGCCCATATGCGCCACGATGATGTCGGCGCCGGCGCGGGTCATGGCCACGGCGTCAGCCTCGTTGAACACATAGGGCGTGGTCAGCATGCCCTTCTCGTGCGCCAGGCGGATCATGTCCACTTCCAGCCCGTAGCCCATGCCGGTTTCTTCCAGGTTGGCGCGGAAGGTGCCGTCGATCAGGCCCACGGTGGGAAAGTTCTGCACGCCGGCGAAGCCCTGGCGCTTGAGGTCGTCCAGGAACACGTCGAAATCGCAGAACGGATCGGTGCCGTTCACGCCCGCCAGCACCGGCGTGCGCTTGACCACGGGCAACACCTCGCGGCCCATGTCGACCACGATCTCGTTGGCGTTGCCGTAAGCCAGCAGGCCCGCCAGCGAGCCCCGGCCAGCCATGCGGTAGCGGCCCGAGTTGTAGATCACGATCAGGTCGATGCCACCGGCTTCCTCGCACTTGGCCGACAGCCCCGTGCCCGCGCCGCCGCCCACGATGGGCTGGCGGTCGCGCACCATGGCGCGGAACTTGTCCATGAGTTGGTTGCGGTCAAAGCGCGGCATGGCGGCGGTCCTCAGTGTTGGGCGATTTCAAGGTACTGCTCGACCGCCGTGCGGGCGAACAGCGGGTCGTTGATGTGGCAGGGCACGCGCACCAGGCGGCGGTCGGCGGTCTGCACCAAGTGCGTTTCCAGCGCGGTGAACAACGCGGCGTCGGCCTCCGGATCCCAGAAGGCCTGGCCCGGCGCGTCCAGCGCCGACACCCCGCCCTCGGGGATCAGGAAGCGCACCGGCCCGTCGCAGCGGTTCAGCCGGCTGGCGATCCACTCGCCCTGGCGGGCGTTCTCGGCGGGCGTGGTGCGCATCAGCGTCACCTGCGGATTGTGGGGATAGAACAGGCGGCCCTGGTAGCGTTCCGGCACGGTCTCCATGCCGCCGAAGTTCACCATGTCCAGCGCGCCGCAGGCGCCCACATAGGGCGCGCGCGTGCGCGCCACGGCGCCGAAGCGGTCCTCGGTGCAGGCCAGCACGCCGCCGAACAGGAAGTCGCAGACCTCGGTGGTGGTCAGGTCCAGCACGCCGGACAGCAGATGGCTGTCCAGCAGTTTTTCCATGGACTGGCCCCCGGTGCCCGTGGCGTGGAACACCAGGCAGTCGTAGTCCGGCTCCAGCAGCGGCACCACCTGCTGCACGCAGGCCGTGGTCACGCCGAACATGCTGATGCCGACGGCGGGACGGCTGTCGTTGTCCTGGGCCGCGCTGTCGGCCTGGCGGAACGCGCCGCCAATGGCGCCGGCGGCATTGGCCAGCACGCGGCGCGAGATGCGGTTCAGCCCGGCCACGTCGGTGACGGAGTACATCATGGCGATGTCGGACGGCCCGACATAGGGCGCGACGTTGCCCGAAGCCATGGTCGATACCATCAGCTTGGGCACGCCGATGGGCAGCGCGCGCATGGCCGGCGTGATCAGCGCCGTGCCGCCCGAGCCGCCCAGGCCCAGCAGCGCGCCGATGCCGGCGTCGGCGGCGGCGTAGCGCTCGAAGGCCAGCGCCATGGCGGCGATGGCCGTGCCACGGTCGCCAGTGAACACCGCCTGCGCGCCGCCCGGATGACGGGCGGCCACCTCGCGGGCCTGCACGCGGGCGGCGCTGGACGCGCCGGTGGTGGACACGTCCACCGTCACCACGTCCAGACCGTCGCGCGCCAGCAGGCCGGCCACGTATTCGGCCTCATGGCCCTTGGTGTCGTAGGTGGCGGCCACGTAGACCCGCCGCTTGGTATTCGTCATGACTCCTCCCGCGGGCGGCTACACTCGATGCGCGCCTCGATATGTGCCGGGGCGAGCCCGGCTTGTAGAATTCATAAATGAGACGAAAGAATCATACTGAGACGACTGTCTCACGTCAAACCCGAACCGCCCCGCAAGCGGCGTCCGCGCGCGCCCTGATCGCCCCCGCCAGCCGCCAGGCCGAGGCCAGCGGCGAGCCGCCGCACGGGCCGCGCGCGCGCATGCGCAAGATCCTGCTGGACGCCGCGCAGCAGCTCATGGGCCAGGGCATCACGCCCTCGGTGGCCGAGCTGGCCGAGCACGCCCAGGTGTCGCGCGCCACCGCCTATCGCTATTTCCCCAGCCAGAGCGCGCTGATCGCCGCCGTGGTCGACGAAAGCCTGGGCCCGATCCTGGCCTGGGAATCGAGCGCCGACGACGCCGGCGCGCGCGTCGACGAGCTGCTGCGCTTCGCCTACCCGCGCCTGGAGGCGCACGAGGCGCCGCTGCGCGCCGCCATCCAGGTCTCGCTGCAACAGCACGCCGAGGCCAGCGCCGGCCGCGCCGGCAACGAGCCGCGCCTGGTGCGCGGCCACCGTGTCGACATCCTGAAGCGCGCCATCGCGCCGCTGGCCGGCGCGCTGACGCCGGCGCAGCAGGAACGCGTGGCGCAGGCCCTGTCGCTGGTCTATGGCACCGAGGTGTTCCTCGTGCTCAAGGACATCTGGCGGCTGGATCTGCCCGAAGTGACCGAGGTGGCGCGCTGGACCGCGCAGGCCATCATCAGGCAGGCATTGGCGGACGCCGAGGCTGCGACGCCGGGCAAGAAGGACAAGCCCACGAAAGGCGGCAAGAACAGCGACAGGCGCGGCGGCTAGGCCGCCCCGGGTCGCGCCGCCGGCCGCGCGCCGGCGCCACGTCCCCGCTAGCGGCGCGCGCCGGCGCCAGCCTGTCATTCCCACGTCACCGGCAGCCGGCATAGTCCCGCCCTGCGCGGCGCCGCGAGTTGTGGGCCGCCCTGACGCTGGAGCTATGAATGCAGTTCGAAGTAACCCGCCTGCGGCGGGCCCTGATGCCCTTGTCGCTGGCTTGCGTAACCCTGTTGAGCGCCTGTGGCGGCAGCGACGACGATGACGACGCGCCCGCCAAGCCGCCGGT
>NZ_JCBANH010000154.1:0-8007 GCF_059760925.1 Achromobacter sp. 1011791174 | reverse complement strand
CGCCGACACGACCCCGGCGGCTCAAGCCCGAGCCGCCGGGGTTTTTTTACGCGCCTCGCATGCGAGGCGGGGCCGCTCCCCTGCGCGCGGGTTCTCGATGCGCCAGCGCGGCCTACGAGGCGTCCGCGTAGTCCTGCCGCTGGGCCTTCATCTGCCGGCCCAGCGTCTGCAGCGCCCGCAGCGCCACGGCCATGCCGCGCCGCGTGTCCTCGTCACGCAGCAGGCCGATGAGGCCCGTCAGGCTGGGCGGCCGTTCTTCCCGCAGCGTGCGGGCGTGGGCGTCGCGCAATGTATTGGCGGCGATCCAGGCCGCGCTGGTGGCCTGCTCGGACAGCAGCGCCAGCTTTTCCACCATGGACTGGTCCAGCAGGTCCACCAGGTCCGAGGCCAGCGACAGCAGGTCGGCGATGTTGTCGAGCCGGCCGGCCTCGGCCAGCAGGCCCAGCCGGTCGGCCAGGGCGCGCGCGCCCGGCCCGCCGCCGAGGAAAGGGGCGGACGCGGGCGTGTCGGCGGGCAGCGCGGCGGTTCCTTCGTGTGGCGCGTTCATAGCATTCCCCTTGCGACGGCCCAGTACAGGCCGCGATTGAAGCCGTGGCGCAGCAGGCCGCCGAGCTTGGTGGGCGGCGTGGGCAGCACGTCGTGGGTGTAGTCGTACCAGAGCGGCATGCCGGCGTTCAGGCCCATCTGGGCCACCGCCTGCACCCGGCCGTCATAGGCGCTGCAGACCTGGCCCAACCGGATCTCGCCGGCGATGTTGTTGGCGATGACCGGCGCCTGGTTGTGGCAGGAGCCGCCGGCCTTGCTGACCGGCAGGTCGACCGTGTCGCCGATCACGTAGACGTTCTCCAGCCCGTAGACCTTCAGGGTCTCGTGGTCGGTCGGCAGCCAGCCCTCGTTGTTCTCGGCCTGCGACACGCCCGACTCCAGCACTACGTCCACGGCGCGTATCGGCGGTGTGGCCATGAGGATGTCGAAGGGCTGTTCGCCGCCTTCTTCCGAGTACGCGATGCGCCGTTCCGGATCGACCCGCGACAGCGTGAAGCCACGCTGGAAGCGGATGCCCTTCTGTTCGAAGATGCCGGGCAGCACCTCGCAGGTCGGGCGCTGCAGGAACAGGCAGTTGCGCAGCAGCTGCGAGGTGGTCGGGTAGGTGTAGACGATTTCCACCTTGTCGCGCACGCCGCGACGCCGCAGGTAGTCGTCCAGCATCAGTGTGGTCTCGATGGGGGCGATGCCGCATTGGTGCGGAACGTTGGGCGTCTTGGGGAAGGTGACGCTGACGAAGACCCGCCCGCGTTCGATGCGCGACAGGCGGTCCGCCAGCTGGCGGGCGGCGGCGTACTGGTAGAAGTGGTCGCCGGCTTCTTTCAGCCCTTCGATGCGCTCAGGGGATGGCACACAGCCTGTCGCGATGACCAGATAGTCATAGCCATGGCGTTGCCCGCTCTGCGTGGACAGTTCCTGACGGTCGAAATGAAAGCGCGTGACCTTGTCCACGCGGAATTCGATCTCGGGTCGCAGCAGGGAGCGTTCCGGCCGTTTCAGTTCTTCGCGGAAGAAGAGATTGAAGGCCACGTACATGAAGGCCGGCTTGTAGTAGTGATCCGGCGAATCCGAGAGCAGCGTGATGGAGACTTCGCCGCGCTGGATCTCGGGGTACAGCTTTCCGGCGAGCTGATTGGCCAGCATGGTGCCGCCTACGCCGCCGCCTACGACAACAATACGCTTGCTCATAAACCACCTCCAGGTAGAGAGAAGTTTCTGGGACCAAGTGCAATTGCGTCTGTTGGTGTAGCAAGCGAGGACGGCCGCGTCAACCGGTCCATGCGGCGCCAGGCGCGGCGCGGATGTCCGTTACGCGTCCGCGCCGCGCCTGGCGCTGGCCGGCTCAGTATCCGAGGGCCGCGTCGGCGCAGGTGTCGGGGCGACGTCCCGCCTGCAATGCCGCCAGGTTGTCCAGCGTCTGCCGCGCGATGGCGGCGGCCGGCGTGCGGGTGGCGATGTGGGGCGTGATCATCACCTTGGGATGGCGCCACAGCGGATGGTCCGGCGGCAGCGGCTCCTGCGGGGTGGCGTCCAGCGTGGCGTAGGAGAGCTGGCCGCTGTCCAGCGCCGCCAGCAGGGCGGCGGGGTCCAGGTGCTCGCCCCGGCCCGCGTTGACCACATGGGCGCCGCGCGGCAATCGGGCGAAGGTCGCGGCGCCCAGGAAGCCGCGCGTCTCGTCCGTCAGCGGCAGCAGGCAGACCAGCGTGTCGGCCTGGGCCAGCAGCGCCGGCAGGCCGTCGGCGCCGTGATAGCCCGTGATGCCCTCGGCCAGGTCGGGCTTGGGCGTGCGGCTCCAGCCCGAGACGCGATAACCCAGCGCCGCCAGCGCGCGCGCGGCGGCCAGGCCCAGCCGGCCCAGCCCGGCGATGGCCACGCGGTGTTCCGATGGCGGCACGATGGGACTCTCGCGCCACACGCCCCGGGCATGGTTGCGCACGTAGTCGGGGAAATGGCGGTGATGGTTGATCACCGCCCAGGCGACGTAGCTGCTCATGCCCGCCGCCATGCCCGCCTCGGCCACGCGGCAGACCGGCACGTGGCGCGGCACGGCGGGGTCGGCGTAGATGTGGTCCACGCCGGCGCCGATGGACTGGATCAGACGCAGGTTGGGCAGCGCGCCCAGCAGACCGGCGGGCGGCAGCCAGCATACCGCGGCGTCGATATCGGCCGGATCGCCCAGGTCGTCGGCGGTGCGCCAGGCGATGTCGGGCCGCAGCGCCTGGAACGCCGGCACCAGGTAGCGCATGTCCAGCACCCGGCTCAGCAGCGCGATACAGGGCGGCCGATCGGTGGCGTGCAGGGGCAGGGCGCTCATGCCGCGACCTCCGCCAGCCGCGCGTGGCCGCTGATGCGCGCGCGTCCGGAAACGATGCTGGCGAAGTCGGGCACGGCCCGCACCAGTTCACGCGTGTAGTCCTGGCCGGGCGCGCCGATGATCTGCGCGGCGGGCCCGCATTCGATGATGCGGCCCTGCTGCATGACGGCGATGCGGTCGCACATCTGCACCGCCACGCGCAGGTCGTGGGTGACGAACAGCATGCTCAGCTGGAACCGCCGGCGCACGCTGGCGAACAGCTCCAGCACCTGGGCCTGCACGGATACGTCCAGCGCCGACACCGGCTCGTCCGCCACGATCAGCTCGGGCTCGCTGGCCAGCGCGCGGGCGATGCCGATGCGCTGGCGCTGGCCGCCGGAGAACTCATGCGGATAGCGTCCGGCGGCATCGGGATTCAGGCCGACCAGCTGCAATAGTTCCGCCGCCCGGGCGCGGGCGCGTTCCGGCGCCATGCCTTGCGCCAGCGGGCCGGCCATGATCGAGCGGCCCACGGTATGGCGCGGGTTGAGCGAGGCCTGCGGGTCCTGGAACACCATTTGCACACGTCCCGGCGCGGGGCGCGCATTGCCCGCCTGGCCGTTGAAGAGGATCTGGCCGCCGTCCGGCGCCAGCAAGCCGGCGATGCAGCGGCCCAGCGTGGACTTGCCCGAGCCGGACTCGCCCACCAGGCCAAGCACCTCGCCGCGCTGGAGCGTGAAGCTGATGCCGCGCATGGCGGCGGTTTCGCGGCCGCGCCGGAACAGGCCGCCGCCGGACACATAGGTCTTGTGCAGGTCGCGCACGTCCAGCAATACCGGCTGGCGAGCGGCCTCGCGCGCCGCGTCGGGCATGCCGTGCGGGATGGCGGCGATCAGCTTGCGGGTGTAGTCGTGACGGGGATGGCCCAGCACCTCGGCGGCCGCGCCGGCCTCGACGATCTCGCCCAGCTGCATCACGGCCACGTGATCGGCGATCTGCGAGACCACGCCGAAGTCATGGGTGATGAACAGCACGGCGGTGCCGCGCTTGGCCTGCAGATCGCGGATCAGCTCCAGGATCTGCGCCTGGGTGGTGACGTCCAGCGCGGTGGTGGGCTCGTCGGCGATCAGCAGCGCCGGCTCCAGCATCAGCGCGCAGGCGATCATGACGCGCTGGCGCTGGCCGCCGGACAGGCGTCCGGGATAGCTGGCGGCGATGCCCTCGGGATCCGGCAGCCGCACGTCGCGCAGCGCGCCCAGGATGCGGGCGCGCTTGTCGGCGGGCGACAGGCGCAGGTGCGCGTCCAGCGCCTCTTCGAGCTGGTCGCCGATGCGCATCACCGGATTGAGCGCCGACATCGGATCCTGGAAGATCATGCCGATGCGGTTGCCGCGCAGCGCGCGCCATTGCGGCTCGGCCAGGGCCAGCAGGTCGTGGCCCTGGAACACGATGGCGCCGGCCACCGGCGCCACCATGGGCTGCGGCAGCAGGCCCATGACGGCGTTGGCGATCATGGACTTGCCGGAGCCGCTTTCGCCCACGATGCACAGCGTTTCGCCGCGACCGATGCGCAGGCTGGCGTCCTTGACCGCGAGCGGGCGGTCGGCGCCGGCCGGCAGGCGGATCGACAGGCCGCGGATGTCGAGCAGGGCGTCCCCGGATGGCGGGGCGGCGGCATGGGAGGTGACGAGGTTCATGCGCGGCTCCTGGGATCCATGCGGGTGTTCAGCCCGTCGCTCAGGCCTTCGCCGATCAGGTTCAGCGCCAGCACCGTCAGCAGGATGGCTACGCCGGGGAACAGGCTGATCCACCAGGCCTGGCGCAGCGCGGTGCGGGCCGCGCCGATCATGTAGCCCCAGCTCATCACGTTGGGATCGCCCAGGCCCATGAAGCTCAGGCTCGATTCCAGCAGGATGGCCGTGGCCACCATCAGCGAGCCCATCACCACGATGGGCGCGGCCGCGTTGGGCAGGATCTGGGTGATGATGATGCGCAGGTTCGATTCGCCCGCCAGGTGCGCGGCATGGACGAAGTCGCGGTGGCGCAGCGTCAGGAATTCGCTGCGCACCAGCCGCGCCACCGGCGGCCACGAGACCAGCGCGATGGCCGTGACGATGGACGCCACCGAGGGCTGGAAGATCGCCACCAGCACGATGGCCAGCGCGAAGCTGGGAATGGCCTGGAACAGCTCGGTGAAGCGCATCAGGCTGTTGTCGATCCAGCCACCGTAGTAGCCGGCCAGCGCGCCGACCGACACGCCGATCAGCAGGCCCGCCAGCGTCGAGACCAGCCCGATCAGCAGAGAGATGCGGGCGCCGTAGGCCAGCCCCGAGCCGATGTCGCGGCCCATGGTGTCGGTGCCGAAGGGCAGGCCGGCCAGGTCCAGCGGCGGCAGGAAGGGGCGCTGCACCATGGCCCAGGGATCGTGCGGCGCGACCAGCGGCGCGGACAGCGCCAGCAGCAGCACCACGGCCATCACGGCCAGCCCGGCCAGGGCGCCCTTGTTGCGGCGGAAACGCCGCCAGAATCCGTTGTTCATTGCAGTTCTATCCTCGGATCGGCCAGCGTGTAGAGCAGGTCGGTGATGATGTTGAACGCCACGGCCAGCGCCGCCGTGATCAGGAACGTGCCCAGCAGCAGGTTGTAGTCGCGCTGCACCAGGGCGTCGAACATCAGCCGGCCGATGCCGGGCCAGGCGAACACGGTCTCGATCAGCACCGTGCCGCCCACCATGGAGCCGGCCTGGATGCCGGCCAGCGTGATGACCGGCAGCAGCGCGTTGCGCAGGATGTGGCGGCGCTGGATGCGGCGCGGCGACAGGCCCTTGGCGCGGGCGGTCTTGATGAAATCCATCTGCGCCACTTCCAGCATGGCGGTGCGCGTCATGCGGGCATACACCGCCATGTAGAAGAGCGCCAGCGTGGCCGCCGGTAGCACCAAGTGACGGGCGATGTCGGCCGCGCGAGCCAGTCCCGCGTGGCCCGCGCCCACCGTCTCGAAGCCGAAGCCCGGCAGCCATTCCAGCTTGACCGAGAACAGCAGCACCCCCATCAGCGCCAGCCAGAACAGGGGCGTGGCGTAGAACAGCATCGATAGCGTGCTGACCAGGCTGTCGAGCCAGGTGCCGGCGCGGGCGCTGCTCCACGCGCCCAGCGCCACGCCCAGCGTCAGCGACACGACGAAGGCCGTCAGGGTCAGCAGCAGCGTCGCGGGCAGCCGTTCGCCGATCAGGCTCATGACCGGCCGTTGCTGGCGGTAGGAATCGCCCAGGTCCAGCCGGGCGGCGTGTCCCAGGTAGGTCGCCAGCTGCTGGGGCAGCGGCTTGTCCAGCCCGAAGCGTTCGCGCAGCTGCGCGACGAAGGCCTCGTCCGCCGCGCCGGCCTCGCCCGCCATGACGGCGGCCGGATCGCCGGGCGCGGCGCGGATCAGCAGGAAATTGATGACCGCGATCAGGGCCAGCACCAGCAGGCCCTGCGCGACGCGGCGCATCAGGTAAGCGAGCTTCTTCATGGCATTCCCCCTGTTGCCGGGCTGCGCGCCGTTCAGGCCAGCGTGGCGCGCGCCAGGCTATCGTTCAAGCCGATGCCGGAATTGATCAAGTTCTTGATGTTGTTGCGGTAGAGCGTGGGGAATTGCAGTTCCAGCAGCCAGGCCACCGGCACCTCGTCGACCAGGATGCGCTGCACCTCTTCGTACAGCGCGCGGCGCTTCTGCGGATCGGCTTCCTGCGCGCCGCGTTCGAACAGCTCGTCGACCTTGGGGTTGCTGTAACCCTCGACGTTGTTCCAGGGCGAGCCCTTGGCGATGGTGGACGTGAGGTAGTTGCGGCTCACGCCCAGCGCGGCGTCGCCGTATTGGTACAGGTAGCAGAAGGCGATGTCGTAGTCCCAGTTGGCGGTCTTCTCGCTCCAGCCGGCCACGTCGGTGGCGGTCATCTCCAGCTTGATGCCAACCTCGGCCAGGTTCTGGCGCGCGATCTCGGCGTAGCGCTGCCAGGTCTCGCCGTAGGGCAGCGGCAGCAGGCGCAGCGTCTGACCCTTGTAGCCGGCTTCCTTGAGCAGTTGTTTGGCGCGCGCCACGTCGCGCGGATAGCGCGTGACCTGGTCGGTGTAATAGCGCACGCTGCTGTTGAACGGCCCGGTGGCGACCTTGCCGAAGCCGTACCAGGCCACGTTGCGCATGGCCTCGCGGTCCAGCGCGTACATGATGGCGCGGCGCACGCGCACGTCGGCGAGCACCGGATGGCGGTTGTTGAGCCACATGAAGGAATGCGGGCCGAAGAATTCCCAGCCCTTGGTGGTGGTCTCGACATTGGGCAGCGCCTTCAGGCGCGCGATGTCGAAGTATTCGACGGTGCCGCCGGGCAGCACGTCCAGCTTGCCGGATTCGAAGGCGGCCGCGCGCGAGGCGGCGTCGGGGATCACGTGGAAGTACAGCGTGTCGACGCTGGGCAGGCCGGCCTCGTGGTACTGCTCGTTGCGCACCAGCTGGATGTACGAACCGCGCCGCCATTCCTTGAACTTGTACGGGCCGGTGCCGATGGGCGTGTTGTTGGCCGGGTTGTTCAGGTAGTCGGTGCCTTCGTAGATATGGCGCGGCACCATCGGCATGGTGCCGACCTCGAACAGCCCCAGGAACGGGCCGAACGGCCGGGGCAGGCGGAATTCGACCGTGTGCTCGTCCAGCGCCTTGATGCTGTCCACGAAGGCCAGCCCGGCGCGCAGGCGCGCGTGGGTCTTGCGCAGGAACTGGTCGACGCTGAACACCACGTCGTGCGCGTTGAAGGGCTTGCCGTCGTGCCACTGCACACCCTGCTTGAGCGTGAAGGTGTAGACGGTGGCCGCGTCGTTCACCGTCCAGGACGCGGCCAGGCCGGGCATGGGCTCAAGCTTGTCGTCGTAGCGCAGCAGGCTTTCGTAGATCTGGCCGCCGATCATCTGCGTGGGGCCGTTCTGCACGATGCCCAGCATCAGGCCCGGCGGCTCGGGTTGCACGGCGATGTTGAGCACGCCGTTGCGCGCGGCCGCGGCCCAGGCGGGCAGGGCGGTCGCGCCGCTCAGCCAGCCGGCCGTGACGGCGCTCGAGATCAGAAAGTCGCGTCGGTTCATGAGGTTCTCCTGGTGACGGGGCCGGGGCGGCGGTAAAGAAAGCGACGCGCGCCGTTCAGG
>NZ_JCBANH010000153.1:0-8443 GCF_059760925.1 Achromobacter sp. 1011791174 | reverse complement strand
TCCCAGGCCCGGGGCCTGGGCGGCCGCACGCTCAGGCGCCTGCTGGCGCAGGCCGACGCACAGGGCCTGCCGCTGCGCGTCGGCGCCCTGCGCGGCAGCGACTCGAACCGCTTCTACCAGCGCCACGGCTTCGTCCAGATCGAAGAAAGCGAATGGGACATCGAATACCTGCGCCCCGCGCAGGCGAAAACCGGGGGCTAACGCCTCCAAGCCGCGCGACGGCGGCTTTGCCGCCACGCAATGCCGCCCCGCCCTCCGCCACGGACAGAGCAAAGTAGGGCGAGAGGAAGATCCAACGAAGATCAACGCCACAACCCAACAAGACCGCCCCAATCGGGGCCGCGCGGCTCCGGCGCCGCCGGGCCGCCGCCGGCGCCCCCCTGGGGGGGAAGCGCGCAGCGCTTCGGGGGGGGGACCTCTACGTTCTAGGCAGCGTCACGCCGCGCTGGCCCTGATACTTGCCGCCGCGATCGCGGTAAGAGGTCTCGCAGACCTCGTCGCTTTCCAGGAACAGCATCTGCGCGCAGCCTTCGCCGGCGTAGATCTTGGCCGGCAGCGGCGTGGTGTTCGAGAATTCCAGCGTGACGTGGCCTTCCCATTCCGGCTCCAGCGGCGTCACGTTGACGATGATGCCGCAGCGCGCGTAGGTGCTCTTGCCCAGGCAGATGGTCAGCACGCTGCGCGGAATGCGGAAATACTCGACGGTGCGCGCCAGCGCGAAGGAATTGGGCGGAATGATGCAGACATCGCCCTTGAAGTCCACGAACGAGCCTTCGTCGAAGTTCTTGGGATCGACGATGGTGGAGTTGATGTTCGTGAAGATCTTGAATTCGTCGGCGCAGCGCACGTCGTAGCCGTAGCTGCTGGTGCCGTAGCTGACAATGCGCCCGCCATTGGCCGTGCGGACCTGACCCGCTTCAAAGGGTTCGATCATGCCGGCCTCGGCCTGGCGGCGGATCCAGCGGTCGCTTTTGATGCTCATGATGGCAGTGGTGCTCGGGGGAATGGACAGCCCTGATTTTATCCCGAGCGGCAGAACGGGCGCCCCCGGCAAAGTTGCCCCCTCATCCAGGCCGCACGGATCCGGCTCCGCCGGTCCGTCGCGGCGCCCCCCTGGGGGGGAAGCGCGCCAGCGCTTCGGGGGGGGACCTGCCCCTTTCTAGTCCCCGAAAAACGTGCGGTAGACCAGGGCGATGCCGTTGACCGCGCCGCCCTTCAGGTCCACCGACCAGCGGCGGCTCAGCCGGTAACTGGCGCGTCCCACGGTGTCGGCGCCGGCCAGGGCCTGCTCCACGCTCAGCGTGATGCCATTGGCGAAGGTCTTGCTGGCCACCAGGAACTGGGTCGCCAGGCGGCTGTCGCTGTCGCGGTTGACGTCGCCGGCCACGGTGCGGTCCGGCAGCAGGCTGCCGGAGCTGCCGATATTGCCGCTGCGGATGCTGACATCATCCAGCCCGAACTGCTTGTAGAACGGCGGCCCGCCGCCGCCCAGCAGCGCCGTGCCCACCGACAGCAGCAGCGCGGCATCGCCGCCGCTGCCGTCCGGCCCGCGCCCCAGCAGCAGCCAGGACAGTTTTTCCACGTCGCTCACGTCGGGATACGACACCAGGTCGATGCGCGGGCGCTGCGCCGTGCCGGCCACCTTGACGCCGGCCTCGACCTGCTCGCCGGTGCGCAGGGCCTCGATATCCAGCACAGGATTGTCCAGCCGCCCCTGGAACGTCAGCGTGCCGCGACGCAGCCGCAGCTTCTGGCCGTAGGCCTCGATGCCGCCGCCGCGCGTGCGCAGCGCGCCCACGCCGGTCAGCCGGCCGTCGCTCAGCAGGATCTGGATCGAGCCCAGCAGGCCCGCGTCCAGGCCCATGCCTGTGATGTAGAAGCGCGGCCCCATGTCGAACTTGAGGTTCATGCTGGTCTGCAGCGGCGTGGATGCCGCGCCGGGATCGTCGCCCGGCCGGCGCACCTTCACATCGTCGTCCAGCGTGGGCACGCCCTGAAGAATCTCCAGGCTGAACCAGCCGGCGTCCGCCTTGAGGTCGCCCACGATGTCGATGCGCGGCAGGGCGACGTTCAGATCGACCGTGCCGGACACCATGGCATAGCGGTCCGAGCGCTGCAGCGCCGGGAAACGGTACAGCGTCAGGCGCAGCTGGCCGCCGCCGTCCGTCAGGCTCCAGCGCCCGCTGGCCTCGGCATAGCCGTCCTTGGCCTCGGGGTTGGTGGTGATCCATTCCTTGGTGCGCCATTCCGCAGGCATCACGCGCAGCGAGGCCGGGAAGCGCAGGCTGTCCAGCACCAGGCTGTCGCCGTCCAGGCGCGCCGCCAGCTTGCCCTCGACCAGGCGCACGCCGTCGTCGATGCGCACCACGCGCAGCCGGTCGCCGCGGATCGCGCCGCTGCCCGTCCACTTGCCCGCCAGCGTGCCCTGCGCCTCCAGATTGGCCTTGACCGTGCCGCCGACTTCCATCGCGTCGCCCACGAACAGGCCGACCCATGCCAGGTCGGCGATATCGGCATCCAGCTTGGCGCGGATCGGCTGGCGCGCATCCAGCGCCATGCCGCCCTGCGCGTCCACGGCGAGCACGGCCGAAGCCGTGCCGTTGACCACGCCCATCTTCTCGGTGGCCAGGGCCAATCTGGCATCCAGGCGGCTGGCGCCGGCCGAGGACGGCGTCGCGGTCAGGTCCAGCGCCAGCGCCGTCAGTCCCAGCGGCACGGGCGGATCGCCCGGGATCAGCAGGTCGCCGTCGCGGCGGGCGATGCGGGCCGAGCCGGCCAGGCGGCCATCGAACTTCAGGTCCCAGGACACATCGAGCGCGATGCGGCGCTTGGCTTCGGCCACCATGGCGTTGACCCGCTTGGGGCCCTTGTCCAGCCGGGCGGCGGCCTCGGGGTCGATGGCGGCGATCACCTGCCGCGTCATGGCCGCCGTGATCACCAGGTTGTCCGCCTGGCCGGCGGTTTCCCAGCGCGCGCCGCCGCCGCGCGAACCCTTGTGGGCCAGCGCCAGGCGTTCCTTGCCCGGCAGCGTCAGGCCGAGCGTGGTGGCGCCGACCTGCCACTGCCATTGCGGCGCGACCGCCCCGGGCAGGTAGGCCACGGACAGCGGCCGCTCGGCGGCGACCGCGAAGCCGGCCGACTCCGCATTGAGCCGCGAAAACGTGCCGCGCCAGCCCGTCAGGGCGGCATCGGCATCGCCCGCAGGGCCACGGCCCCAGCCGCCGGTGAACGCGATGTCGGCCTGGGCCGGCGCTTCGCCCAACACGCCCGCGCGGACCTTGGCCGGCATGTAGCGGGCGCTGAACTCGCCGCGATGAGCGGCCGCCGTGCCATTGAGCTTGCCCTTCAATTCCGCCCCGCCCGGCAGTCCCGGCCAGAAAGCGTCCAGCTGCGGCGCCTGCGCGTCCAGCGTCAGCACCCCGTCGGCCGCGCCCACGTCGCCCTGCGCGCGGATGCGGTTGCGACCCAGCGTCAGGTCCACGTCCAGCCCCTGGATGCGCAGGCCGGCCAGCGGATCGTCGGCCGCGCCGGCCCCGGACGTTGCCGTCCCGGCGGTCGCGGTCGTCGACGCGCCGCCCGCGACGGCGGCGGGCGTCGTGGCCGCCGGCAACTCGACGCGGGCCTTGAGCGCGCCCGCCAGCGGCTGCTTGTTCCAGCGCGAGCCTTCCTGGATGCGCAGGTCCACGGCCGCCAGCCGCAACTGGCTCAGGTTCTCCAGCTCGGCGCCCAGATCCGCGCTCAGGCTCAGCACGGCCTGCGGAATGTCCTTGCCCAGCCACGGTCCCAGGTCCAGCCGCTCGGCGCCCACCCTGCCCTCGATGCGGTCGCGCCCCTGGCCATCCGCCGCGGCCTTGAGGTCGAACTGCGCCGTCAGCGTGGACGCGTCCGGCAGGCGCGCCTGGGCGCTGGCGCTGCGCAGCACCAGGGGCGTGCGCGGCGCCAGATCGGCCAGCACGTTCAACGCCAGCCCGGAGCCGGTGCCTTCCAGCTTGGCCTGCAGGCCGTCGAGCGACCCCGCCGCGTCGGCGCTCAGCAGCACACGGCAGGCCGGTTCCGGGGGGCCGACGAAAGCGGTGGCCGGCGCGTCGGCGGGCGCGAATGCCGGTGTCGCGCCCGTTGCCTTGCCGGCCTTTTGCGCCTTGCCGGATGCCTTGCCGGCCTTGTCGGTCTTGTCCGCGCCCTCCGGCCGCGCGCCGCCCGTCTGGGCGTTCGCGCCATTGCCAACGATGGCGCGCAGGCGCTCGGCCTGGCACAGCGGGGAATCAGGGCCGGCGCCCCGCGCCGCCACGTCCAGTCGCAGGCTGAACGGCCACGGGTCCGCCAGCGCGCGCAACTCGGCCTCGCCGCTCAGCTCGGCCTGTCCGATCTCATGGCCGACGCGCAGGCTGGCGATGCTCAGCCGCGCGCTGTCCTGCCCGGTCGCGAAGGTGGCGGCCAGGCCGCTGAGCGACACGGGCAGGGCCTCGCCGTTCTGCAGCAGATGGAATTCGCCCAACGTGAGCTGGTCCAGCGCGATATCCACCGGCAGCGACGGCAGGTTGAAGGGCGCCTCGTCCTGCGCGGGCGGCGTCTCTTCGGCAGCCGCCGGCGCCAGCGTCACCGTCACGGCCGCGGCCGACAGCTCGCGCACGTGCAGCCGCCGCTGGCCCAGCGCGCGCCAGTCCACTTTCAGGCCGAGGTCCGCGATTTCGACGCGCGTGCCGCCCGTCTCGAGCTCCAGCCGTCCCACGTTCAGGCCACGCAGCACCGAGCCGCGCACGTCCAGCGCCTGGCCGTCCAGCTGCTGCGCCGCCGTGGTCAGCAGCAGGCGCGTGCCGCTCTGCGTGCCGGCCAGCCAGAACAGGAAACCGCAGGCCAGCACCGCCAGCATCGCCAGCCCGGGCAGCCACCACACCAGAAGATGGCGCAGGATCGCGCGCAACGTCCTCAAAACGCGATCCCCAGGGAGAAATGCAGTCGCAGGCTGCGGTCGCGCTGGCCATAGGCCACGTCCAGGAACAAGGGCCCGGCCGGCGTGCGCACGCGCGCGCCCACGCCGTAGCCGACCGCCAGCGACATGTCGCCGAAGGATTTGGCCGCGTCGCCGGCATCGACGAACACACCCATGCCCCAGCGCTCGTTGAAATAGTGGTCGTATTCCACGCTGCCCACCACCATCGCCGGCGCGCCCACGATCGCGCTGTTGCGCTTCAGGCCGATGCTCTGGTACTTGTAGCCGCGAATGGAACGCGCGCCGCCGGTGCGGAAGCCGAAGTCGTCAGGCACCTGGACCTTGCCATTGGCCCAGATGCGGCCCACCTCGCCGCGGACGGTCAGCACGTCGCGCCTGCCGATGGGCCACCATTTCTGCCCGCGCAGCCGGGCGCGCGTGTAGGGGTCGCCGGTGTTCAGCACCACGCCCAGGCCGCCGCCCACCGCAATCAGGTTGCCTTCGCGCGGGTCGTACTTGCTGTCCACGTCACGGCGCAGCCATTCAGCGGTGGCCGTGGCGGACGGCAGCGTGTATTCGTCGCCGTCCTCGATCCTGACGTGATCCTGCGCCAGCAGCAGGCCCCAGCGGGTTTCGTATTCGACGCGGCTGTCGCCAGCGCCCTTGCGCTCCTGCAGGCGCGTGGCGCCGAGCGCGTAGCGGGTCACTTCCAGCCCCTGGATGTCGGAGCGGTCGGCCAGCACGCCGAAGGAATCCTTGTAGCCGCGCTCGGTCGGCGGCAACAGGAAGTCGGCGTAGGCGCGCTGGCGCAGCCGGTCCACGCTGAAACCGGTTTCCAGTGTCAAGGGCTGGCCGAACACCACGTTCTGCCGATAGATCGATTCCAGCCGGGCGCCGGCCTCATCGTCCACGCCCATGGACACCGACAGGCGCTTGGGCGGCGCCTCCACCACCCGCACCTGCACGGGCAGCGTGACCTCGCCATCGGAATCGTAGGCCGCCGCGGGCGGCGGCTGGCCGCCGGAAACGGACGGGTCGCCCGCCGGCGCCGAAGCCAGGGCGTCGGCCGCCCCCGGCGCGCGGGCGCGGTCGGAGATCGGTTCGGGCGCGGCCTGTCCGCCGGGCTGCTGCAGCGACACGAAGGCGCCACGGAAAAACGCGGTGGACTGCAAGTCCTGCTGCCATTGGTCCAGCCGGCTCTGCTCGTAGGACGATCCCACCGAGTAGCGCACATAGCGTTGGACCAGTTTTTCCGGCACGCGCTCCAGGCCCTCGGTCTTGAGCTCGCCCATGTTCACCTGCGGACCGCTGTCGATGGTCACGGACAGCGCGGCGCTGGCCTGCTCGGCCTGGATCTCCGCCGCCGAGGACGTCATGCGCGCCAGCAGGAAATCACGCTCGGACACCTCGTCCAGCAGGGCCGCCTTGGCCTTGTTCCAGTCGCTGTTGATGAAGGGCTGGCCGACCTTGAGCCGCCAGTCCTCGCGCAGCTTCTGCACGCGCTGCGCGTACTCGGGCCGCGTGATCCGGCCGGTGAAGCCCAGATCCACGGAGGACACCGTCGTGCGCTTGCCCGACACGATGCCGATGTCCCAGGTCTCGCCGCCGATGTCGGTGCCGGCTTCCAGGGTGACGGTGGGGGAAAAATAGCCCTGCGTGGCGAGCGCGGCCAGCGTGGCGTCGCGCGCGCGCCGCCGCAGCCGGCTGATCTCGCCGCCGTCCTGGTCTTCGGCCAGGCGGGCGATCGCGTCCACGGCCTCGGTGATGGCCTGCAGCGCCGCCGGCGTCACGCCGCCGGGGTCGACCACGATTTCGGGACGCTTGGCCGCCGCTTCGCCCGCCATTGCGCAGAGTCCGGCCAGAAGGGCCCGGGCTGCCCAGCGCATGCGTCAGGTCGGCTGTTGCACGACGATGGAGGGGAACTTGCCCGCCATGTCGCGGGGCAGCGCCGCAACGCTTGCCGCCAGTTTGCGGGCGATGCCGCGGTACAGGGCCGCCGCCTCGCTGCCGGGGTCGGAGACCACGGTGGGCTGGCCCGCGTCGGTCTGCTCGCGGATCGCCAGCGTGAGCGGCAGGCTGCCCAGCCAGGGCGTGCCGTACTGCTCGGCCATGCGCCGGCCGCCGCCTTCGCCGAAGATGTGCTCGGCATGGCCACATTGCGAGCAGATGTGGATGGCCATGTTCTCGACGACGCCCAGGATGGGCACCTCGACCTTCTGGAACATGCGCAGGCCCTTGCGCGCGTCCAGCAGCGCCACGTCCTGGGGCGTGGTGACAATGACCGCGCCCACCACCGGCACCTTCTGCGCCAGCGTCAGCGCCACGTCGCCGGTGCCGGGCGGCATGTCGACGATCAGGTAGTCCAGGTCGCGCCAGTTGGTCTGGCGCAGCAGTTGTTCGAGCGCCTGCGTGACCATGGGGCCGCGCCAGATCGCCGGGGAATCCGCGTCGATCAGGAAGCCGATGGAATTGGCCTGCAGGCCATGGCCCTCGAGCGGCTCCATGCTCTTGTTGTCGCGGCTTTCGGGCCGGCCCGACACGCCCAGCATGGTCGGCACGCTGGGGCCGTAGATGTCGGCGTCCAGCAGCCCCACCTTGGCGCCCTCGGCCGCCAGGGCCAGCGCCAGGTTCACGGCGGTGGTGCTCTTGCCCACGCCGCCCTTGCCGGAAGCCACGGCGATGATGTTGCGCACGTTCGGCAGCGGCTTCAAGCCCTTCTGCACCGCGTGCGCCGCGACCTTCCAGGTCACAGAGACCTGGGTGTCGGGCGCGCCGGCGGCGGCCAGCGCCGCGACGGCGATGCCGCGCACCTGATCCTTGAAGGCGTCGGCGGGATAGCCCAGTTCCAGCGTCAGGGCGACCCGGCCGCCCTGCAGTTGAATGTCACGATCTTTTACAGATACGCCCAGATCCAGGCCGGTATTCGGGTCTTGCGCGCCCCGCAACGCGGCGCGGATGTGTTCTATCGTTATACTCATGTCACTATGGTTCCGTAGGCAGCGCGGCTTCTGCTGGCCGCCGTCCCCTAAAGGATAGCGGATACGCGGGAACCTTTCGCTGCGTTTTGCATCCGACCTTCATGACGAATCCTCTCATCCGCTTCCTCCGTGCCGTCCTGTTTGCCGCGCTGGCCCTGATCGGCATGGCGATGGCGCTGGTGTTCATGCTCTCCACCGCGATCGCCGTGGCGATCCTGTACGTGGTGGCCAAGGTGCGCGGCAAGCCGTTCGGCGTGCGCGCCTACTGGAGCCAGCGCCAAGGCGCCCGCCCGAATCCGTTCCAGTCCGCTGCCGCTCCGTTCGCGCAAGCGCGCGGCGGCGACGTGATCGACGTCGAGGCCCGCGAAGTCCGCTGACGCCGGCGCGCCTGCCACGGTCGCCTCGCGGCGGCCGGGCGCGCACCAGGGACACTCCCTTCGGGCCGTTTCTTGACGGCCCGTTCTGTCTGCCCGCACCATCCGCCCCACTCCGGACCGGAGAGTCGGCCATGCGGTCCCGCCATCCCCTTTCGCCC
>NZ_JCBANH010000152.1:0-8817 GCF_059760925.1 Achromobacter sp. 1011791174 | reverse complement strand
GCGCCAGGCCCCTCATCGCCCTTCCCCCTCCCACCGCGGTCCGCCGGGCCGCCAAGGCCATCCCCATGACACTCCAAATCCGACTCGCCGTGCGCGACTGGGACTACATCGTGCCGCTCGCCCTGGGCGACGTGGTCGCCGAAGGCCTGGACCTGCGCATCGACCGGGTGCCCGCCCTGCCCGAGGACCTGGCCGCCGATCCGCGCTACGACGCCGGCGAGATGTCCATGAGCCGCTATTGCCTGGGCCGCCTGCGCGGCCGCGACGATATCGCCGCCGTGCCCCACTTCCTGATGCGCGGCTTCCGCCATCGCTGCATCATCACGCATCGCGACAGCGGCATCACCCAGCTGGAGCAGCTGGCCGGCGCCCGCATCGGCATGACCGGCTGGCAGGACTCGGGCAATACCTGGACGCGCGCCCTGCTGCGCCGCGTCGGCATCGGCATCGACGACGCGCAATGGCGGGTCGGCCGCCTGACCGCCGCGCACCCGGTCGCCGACCGGCTGTCCGGCTATGGCCAGCCGGGACGCATCGAGGCCGTGGCCGGCGAGCGCCCGCTGGTGGACCTGCTGCGCTCGGGCGAACTGGAAGCCGTGTTCACGCCCTTCATGCCCGACGGCTTCTTCGACGCGGACTCGGACCTGCGCCAGCTGCTGCCGCAATGCCGCCGCGACGAAGTGGCGTACTTCCGCGACGTGGGCTACGTGCCCGGCATGCATCTGCTGGGCATCAAGCCGGACATCCTGCGCGCCCACCCCTGGGTCGGCCAGTCCCTGAGCGCCGCGCTGGACGCGTCCGCCGCGATGTGGCTGCACAAGCGCCGTAAATACGCGGACACCACGCCCTGGATCCTGGACGAGCTGATCCAGACCTCGCGCGACCTGCCCGAAGGCTGGGACCGCAACGGTCTGCAAGCCAACCAGCCCATGGTGACGGACTTCCTGGCCGAACTGCGCGCGCAGCGTCTCACCGAGCGCAGCATGTCGCCGGCGGAACTGTTCGCCCACGGCTGACGTTCTTGAACATACAAGGAGACTTCACATGAAAATCGCCCTGGGCCAATTCGCCGTGCGCCCCGACTGGCAAGACAACGCCGCGATCTGCCTGGACCTGATCGCCCGCGCCGACGCCGGCGGCGCGCGCCTGCTGGTGCTGCCGGAAGGCATCCTGGCGCGCGACATCGCCGATCCCGACCTGGTGCGCCGCGCCGCCCAGCCGCTGGACGGCCCCTTCATGACCCGCATGCTGGAGGCCACCCGCGACCGCGCGCTGACGCTGGTCATGACCGTGCACGTGCCCGCCGATCAGGGCAAGGTCTGGAACATCCAGGTCGCGCTGCGCGGCGGTCGCATCGTCGCGCAATATCGCAAGCTGCATCTGTATGACGCGTTCTCCATGCAGGAGTCGGTCAACGTGGTGCCCGGCGATGAAGTGCCGCCGCTGCTCGAGGTGGACGGGCTGCGCTTCGGCATGATGACCTGCTACGACCTGCGCTTTCCCGAACTGGCGCGCCGCCTGGCGGTGGACGGCGCCGACGCGCTGCTGGTGCCCGCCGCCTGGGTCAAGGGACCGCTGAAGGAACATCACTGGGAAGTGCTGGCCACAGCCCGCGCGCTCGACAACACCTGCTACGTGGTGGCCGTGGGCGAATGCGGCCCGCGCAATATCGGCGCGAGCATGGTGGTGGATCCGCTGGGCGTGGCGATCGCCCGCGCGGCCGAGCAGGATGCGCTGCTGTACGCCGAGCTGGATCCACGGCGCCTGGCGCAGGCGCGCCAGGCGCTGCCGGTGCTGGCCAACCGGCGCTTCGCCCGCCCCGAACTGGCCTGAGCCACGCCGGCCGGCGCGCAGGACGCGCCGGCCATCCACTCAAGGCGTGGCGGCGGAAGGCTCGAACAGCACCACCAGATCGCCGCGATAGATGCCGTTGATGCTCGGGCCATCGGGCGTCTGCGCCGGCGCCCGCGCGCTCACCGTGAGCCTGTGAATCTGGTCGTAGCCGCCGTCGCCTGGTGTGCTCTGCTGCACCTTCAGCGGCGCGCCGACGCGGACCTCGTCCTCGCGCCCCGGCTGCGACAGGACCACCTTGGCATCGCGCATTTCATAGACGCCGCCCCGCATCGTCAGGGGCCGAGCCAGCGCGATATTGAACTCCGTTCCCTTCGTCCATACGCGGATGGGCAAGGTCTTGGAGAACGCGCGCTGCGTGCGGTCGGTAGCGTCCAGCTCCTCATGGTCGTACCAGCCGGAGCCGTCCGGCCGGGAAACGAAGATGGAATCTCCGATCTGGGCGGTGAGCGTGATCTTCTTGACGACGGGAGCGGCATGGGCCGCGCTGGCCGAGGACATGACCAGGCTTGCGACGAGAGCAATATGTTTGAGCTTCATGATGGAAGGATCAAGAGTTTGAACAAAGCCCCCGCCATGTGGGCGGGAATCCGCGCAACCGTGCGGCGGCGAGCGCCTGGGCTGACACCCCCGTTAACGGCCGACGAGGCTTGACTCTTTAAAAGCGCCAAGTCTCGTAGGACTATTCTTAACCCAACTGGGCTGAAAGCGCACTAGGAAAACAGGCCCCGCACCCGACGCGCCACGTCGATGCCCGGCGCCTGCGGCGACGGGCCCGCGCCGTTCCCCTCGGGCAGCGGCGGCGCCTTGGGCAGGTGATCGAACAGCGGCAGCATGGCATTCGTGATGAAGCGCGTGCGTGACGCATACACATGCCGGTCGCCCATGCCGGTCTGCTGATGCACGTAGAAACGCTGCGGCACGACCAGTTGCAGGCGTTCGCGCGCGCGGGTCATGGCGACGTACAGCAGGCGGCGTTCTTCCTCGATTTCCTCGGCCGTGCCGGTGCTCATGTCCGACGGAATGCAGCCGTCCACCACGTTCAGCACATACACGGATTTCCATTCCTGTCCCTTGGCGGAATGGATGGTGGACAGGATCATGTAGTCCTCGTCGCGCAGCGGCGCGCCCGATTCGTCGCTGGTGGCGTCTGGAGGATCGAGCGTCAGCTCGGTCAGGAAGCGTTCGCGCGACGGATAGCCGGCCGCGATGCGGGCCAGCTGTTCCAGGTCGGCGCGGCGCACGCGCGCATCGTCGTACAGCCGTTCGAGCTGGCCCGCATACCAGCGCAAGGCCAGGTCCACGTCGGCGGGCCATTTCAGCGCGGGATCGCGCAGCGCGGCATAGGTGTCGGCGAAGGCGCCCCAGTCCTGCTGCGCCGCCGCGCCCGGCTTGAACGCGCGCAGGGCCGCCAGCGGCTCGGCCGAGGCCGACATCGCATCCATCAGTTTGCCGGCCGTGGCCGGACCGACGCCCGGCAACAGCTGCGCCACCCGGAAGCCCGCCATGCGGCCGCGCGGATTCTCGGCCCAGCGCAGCAGGGACAGCAGGTCCTTGATGTGGGCCGCCTCCAGGAAGCGCAGTCCGCCGAATTTCACGAAGGGGATATTGCGCCGCGTCAGCTCCAGTTCCAGTGCCGCGCTATGGCTGGCCGAACGGAACAGCGCCGCCTGCGATTTGAGCGTGGCGCCCGCCTCGCGCTGCGCCAGCACCTGGTCGGCAACCCAGCGCGCCTGCCCGGCCTCGTCGCTGACATTGACCATTTCGGGCAGCTGCGAGGATTGCCGGTCGGTCCAGAGATCCTTGGCATAGCGCTCCGCCGCCAATCCGATCACGGCGTTGGACGCGTTCAGGATGGGCTGGGTGGAGCGGTAGTTGCGGTCCAGCGTGACCACGCGCGCCGGCTTCGGAAACTGCGTGGGAAAGTCCAGGATGTTGCGCACGGTGGCCGCGCGGAAGGAATAGATCGACTGCGCGTCGTCGCCCACCACGGTCAGGCCGCGCCCGTCCGGCTTCATGGCCAGCAGGATGGCGGATTGCAGGCGATTGGTGTCCTGGTACTCGTCGACCAGCACATGGTCGAAGCGCGCCCCCACATCGGCCGCGATGCCGGGATCGCCCATCATCTCGGCCCAGTACAGCAGCAGGTCGTCGTAATCCAGCGCCTGCTGGTCCTGCTTGGCCGCGACGTAGGCGCGGAACAGGGCCTTGAGCTCGGCCTCCCATTGCGCGCACCACGGAAAGGCGGTCTTGAGCACGTCTTCCACCGGCGCCTGGCTGTTGATCACGCGCGAATAGATGGCCAGGCAGGTGCCCTTGAGCGGAAAGCGCGACTTGGCCGAGGACTGGCCCAGCTCGTGGCGCACCATGCCCATCAGGTCCTCGGCGTCGCCCCGATCCAGGATGGTGAAGGACTCGGACAGGCCGATGCGCAGCGCGCAATCGCGCAGCAGGCGCGCGCCAATGGCATGGAAGGTGCCCGCCCAGGGCAGGGCCGGCGGCTGCTGCGCCGCATGCAGGCGCATCACCCGGTGCAGCACCGCGCCCACGCGGCGCTCCATTTCCAAGGCGGCGCGGCGCGAGAAGGTCAACAACAGCATGCGCTGGGGATCGGCGCCGTTCAGGATCAGATGGGCCACGCGGTGGGCAAGCGTATTGGTCTTGCCCGAACCGGCGCCGGCGATCACCAGCAGCGGGCCGTCCTCGCCGCCGCCCTGCCCGGCGCGGGCCGGGGCCACGCCGAATTCCACCGCCGCGCGCTGGGCGGGGTTGAGGTCCGCCAGGGGATCGGGACGGTCCTGCGGCGCTGATGAAGACGGGGATTGCGTATCGGACATGGGCGGGGGAATGGCAATGCCCATGCGCGCCCGCGGCCCGGAAGGCGGGACCGGCCTGGGCGCGCACAGGCCAGACAACTGTTCATATATCCAGCTATCATAACCCGGTGCCCGCTCCGCCACGGCGCCCTTGCCCGGAGCGCCTGAGCGGCCCGTCGCCCCGTCCCGCGCGCCCGACCCGCCCGCGTTTCCTCGTCCTCCATCGCCCTTGCCCGCCATGCGCATCCTCACCGGCGCAGCCTCCTGGACCGATCCCACGCTGCTGGCCTGCGGCCGCTTCTATCCGCCGGCCGTGGCCGCCAACGCCGAGGCCCGGCTGCGCTACTACGCGGCGCGCTTCCCGCTGGTCGAGGTCGATTCCAGCTACTACGCGCTGCCCACGGCCGAGAACGCCTGGCGCTGGGACCAGCGCACGCCTGACGGCTTCGTCTTCAACATCAAGGCGTTCCGGCTGTTCACCGGCCACCAGACGCCGCTGTCCGCCCTGCCCGCCGACATCCGCGCGGAGCTTGACGGCTGGCCGGCACCGTTCATCTACTACAACGACGTGCCCGGCGAGCTGCGCGACGAACTCTGGCGGCGCTACACGCTGGCGCTGGAACCGCTGCGCCTGCCGGGCAAGCTGGGCGCCGTGCATTTCCAGTTCCCGCCCTGGATACGACGCGACGCGCGCGGCCACGCGGCGCTGGCCGAGGCGGCGCGGCGCATGGACGAGCATCTGATCTCCATCGAGCTGCGCCACCGCAGCTGGTTCGACAGCCCCGCCGCGACGGCCGGCACGCTGGCCCTGCTGCGTGATCTGGGCGCGGTGCACACGGTGGTGGACGCGCCCGCCGGGCCGGAGAACAGCGTGCCCGCCGTCTGGGCAAGCACGCATCCCGAGCTGACGCTGTTGCGGCTGCATGGCCGCAACGCGGCCGCCTGGAACCGGACCACGCAAGCCTCGTCGGGACGCTTCCAGTACGAATATTCCGAGGCCGAGCTGGCGGAACTGGCCGAGCGCTTTTCCCGGCTCGCCGCGCAAAGCGCGCAGGCGCACGCCGTCTTCAACACCAACTTCGAGGACCAGGGCGTGCGCAACGCGGCCGCGTTCGCGGCGGCGCTGCCGGGGTTCTGAGACACGGTCGCCGATGCGCTCTTGGCGGCTCAGGCGCGGGCCGCGCGCGCCGGCTTGCGCGCCACTTCCGCCAGGCTGTCCAGCAGCACCTCGAACTTGCGCGCGATGTCCTGCTCGGGCACGCAGGCAAACCCCAGCAGCAGCCCCGGACGCCGCAGCGCCGGGTCGGCGTAGTAGCGCGACAGCGGACGCGTCAGCACGCCGCGCGCGCGCGCCTCCTCGACCACGCGCAGGTCGTCCATGTCGGGGGGCAGCGTCAGCACCAGGTGCAGCCCGGCCAGGCTGGCGTCGCGGTGCAGCCAATCGGCGCCCAGGCGACGCTCGATCAGGTTGACCAGCATGGCGCGGCGCCGGCCATACAGCATGCGCATGCGCCGGATGTGCGCGGCGTAGTGGCCGTCCGCGATGAAGGCCGCCAGCGCAGCATGCGTCATCTGGTGACCCTCGCGGTACAGCTCGGCGTGCGCCGCCTGGAACGCCGCCACCAGCGGGCGCGGCAGCACCAGATAGCCCACGCGCAGCCCCGGGTACAGCGTCTTGCTGAAGGTGCCCATGTAGATCACGGGCGCATCCGGCTCCAGCCCCAGCAGCGAGGCGATGGGCCGCCCCGAGAAGCGGAACTCGCTGTCGTAGTCGTCCTCGATGATCCAGCTGCCATGGCGCCGCGCGACGGCCAGCAGCTGGCGGCGGCGCGCCAGCGACATCACCGGCCCCAGCGGGTACTGATGCGACGGCGTGACGAAGATGAAGCGCGGCGGCTCGCCGCCGGCTTCCTGCGGCACCTGCATGCCTTCCTCGTCCACCGGCAGATGGCGGATGCGCAGGCCATTGGCCTGCAGCACGGTGCGCGCGCCCCAATAGCCCGGGTCCTCGACCCAGGCCACCTCGCCCGGATCGCCCAGGATGCGCGAGGCCAGGTCGATGGCCTGGTGCGAGCCCTCGGTGATGATGAGCTGTTCCGGATCGCAGTCGATCGAGCGCGTCAGCGCCAGGTGCTGCGCCAGCGCCTCGCGCAGCGCCGGCAGCCCGCCGCCATGGGCGTAGGTGAGCAGGTCCGGCGGCGGATTGCGCCACAGCGCGCTGACGATGCGGCCGAACTTGCGGTGCGGGAATTCGGTCAGGTCGGGCACGCCCGGCATGAAGGCGCCCCATTGGTAGGGCGAGGCCGAGGCGCCGTCGACGATGGCCGCGCCGCGCGGCGACAGCGCCGCACGCGGCTGTGGCGCGGCCGCCGGGCGGGCGCGCCGTCCGCTGCTCAGGAACGAGTCCGGCAGCGAGGCGTTGACGAAGGTGCCGTTGCCCTGCCGGCTGCGCGTATAGCCCTCGGCCAGCAGCTGGCTGTAGACGTGGACCACGGTATTGCGGGCGATGCCCAGCTCGGCCGCCAGGTCGCGCGAGGCCGGCAGGCGGGTATCGGCGGCGATGGCGCCTTCCAGGATGGCTTCGCGCAGGCCACGATACAGCCGCCGGTTCATCGGCTCGGCGCTGGCCTCGGCCAGCCGGAGCAGCAGCAGGTCGCCTACGATGGAACGCAATTGGTTCTACCCGTTTTACAAAAGTGGTTCCCAACAATGGGGCCATCGTAGCATTAAATTAGGGGCTAACCCTTTACCCGCGATGCGAGGCTGAGATGAAGAATCAGGACCTGAATACCCGCCGTTCCCTGGCCACGCCGCGCGGCGTCGGCGTGATGTGCGATTTCTATGCCGTGCGCGCCGAGAACGCCACGCTGTGGGACGCCAACGGCAAGGAATACATCGACTTCGCCGGCGGCATCGCCGTGCTGAACACCGGCCACCTGCATCCCAAGGTCAAGGCCGCCATCTCGGCCCAGCTCGACAACTTCACGCACACCGCCTACCAGATCGTGCCCTACGAGGGCTACATCTCGCTGGCCGAACGCATCAACCGCCTGGCCCCCATCGACGGCCTGAAAAAGACCGCCTTCTTCACCACCGGCGTCGAGGCAGTCGAGAACGCCATCAAGATCGCGCGCTCGGCCACCGGCCGCTCGGGCGTGATCGCCTTCTCCGGCGCCTTCCACGGCCGCACCATCATGGGCATGGCGCTGACCGGCAAGGTCGCGCCGTACAAGCTGTCCTTCGGTCCCATGCCGGGCGACGTCTACCACGTGCCCTTCCCCAACGGCACCCAGGACATCACGGTGGCCGACTCGCTCAAGGCGCTGGACCTGCTGTTCAAGGTCGACATCGATCCCAAGCGCGTCGCCGCCATCATCATCGAACCCGTGCAGGGCGAAGGCGGCTTCAACATCACCCCGCCCGAACTGATGACCGCGCTGCGCAAGGTCTGCGACGAGCACGGCATCCTGCTGATCGCCGATGAAGTCCAGACCGGCTTCGGCCGCACCGGCAAGCTGTACGCGATGGAACACCACTCGGTGCAGGCCGACCTCATCACCATGGCCAAGAGCCTGGGCGGCGGCATGCCGATCTCGAGCGTGGTGGGCCGCGCCGACGTCATGGACGCGCCCGCCGCCGGCGGCCTGGGCGGCACCTACGCCGGCAACCCGCTGGCCGTGGCCGCCGCGCACGCGGTGCTGGACGTCATCGCGGAAGAAAAACTGTGCGAGCGCGCCGTCCAGTTGGGCGACAAGCTGCGCGCCCATCTCGAAGGCCTGCGCGCCAAGGTCCCCGGCATCGCCGACGTGCGCGGCCTGGGCTCGATGGTGGCGCTGGAACTGAACGACCCGTCCACTGGCAAGCCGGACGCCGACGCCGTCAAGCGCGTGCAGGCGCGCGCAATGGAACGTGGCCTGATCCTGCTGAGCTGCGGCGTGTACGGCAACGTCCTGCGCTTCCTGTACCCCCTGACCATTCCCGACGCCCAGTTCGCCCGCGCGCTGGACATCCTGTCCGAGGCGCTGGCAGCATAAGCACCGGGCGCACCCCGATCATCCGGCCGGTGGCGCCAGCCCGAAAGGGCTGAGCCCGCCCCGGCCGGATATCCGTTTACACGGCGCCATCGTGCCCCCCCCACGCCCCCTGAAAC
>NZ_JCBANH010000151.1:0-8954 GCF_059760925.1 Achromobacter sp. 1011791174 | reverse complement strand
CCCCAGCCCAGGCTGTAGTCGGCGTGGATCGCCTGGCCCGAACGGGTGCGCGTGTCGCTGTTGCGCTGGTTGAAGTCGTACATGACCTTCAGGTCGGCGTTCAGGCCGGTGGGCTGCGTGTAGGTCAGCGCGGCCAGGGGCTGGATGGTCCAGTAGTTCTTGCCCAGGCTGGACGGATCCTTGGCGTCGTACTTGCCCGTGGGCGCGTAGACATCGACGCCGAACAGATAGTGCAGCGCCGGCGAGGCGTGATAGCCCAGCGCCGCGCCGACGGCGATGTCGCCCAGGCCCGAGCTCTTGAAGCGCGCGCCGTTGGCGCGGAAGTCCACGTCCAGCAGCGGCACCACCGTGTGCAGCGCCAGGCTGCCGCCCAGCACCGGCTGGGGGGCCACCCAGATGAGGCGTGGCGCCAGCATGTTGACATTGACCTTGAAGTCGCGCACCAGCGACTCGCCGCTGTTGCCGCGCAGCGTGTCGTAGCGCAGCGCGCCGCCGTAGGTCAGGAAGTGCACGCCCGGCGGGGGCAGGGCGCCGACCATGTAGTTTTCCAGGCCGTCGGGATAGATCGGCAGGGCGCCGCCCTCGATGGCCAGCGCCGCGGACGGCCCCAGGGCCGACGCCAGCAGTAGTGCCCAGGCGGGCATGGATTTGCGCATAGCTTTGTCTCCTAACCACGGTGTGTTGTTGTTGGTACGGCAACTGGCTGGCGTGGCGCGCGCCGCCCGCGATGGGCGAAAGGCGCGCGCGGCCGTCCCGGGCGCGCGGACGGATCCACGCGCCGGAAGGTGTGGCAAGGCCCGGGGCGTCGGGCAGTTATTTCCGCGCGATCTCCCGGGCGACCAGCGTGCCCGAGCCCGCGCCCAGTCCGGGACCGGGGTGGGTGGACGCGCCGATGTGGTACAGGCCGGCGACCGGCGTTCGATGGCCGCGCGCGCCGCCGCCGCTGGCGAAGGGGCGCAGCCAGAAGAACTGATCGGGCGAGCAGATGCCCGAGTACGGATCGCCGCCGACCAGGTTGCAGTTCAGCGCCTCCAGGTCGGCCGGCGAGTAGGCGCGGCGGCCGACGATGCGCTCGGCCAGTCCGGGCATGACCCGTTCCAGGCGCGCCTGGACGCGGTCGGCATAGGCCTCGCGCACGGCCTCGTTCCAGCGGCCGTCGGCGGGCGTGTCGATCTGGCCGGCGGCGTCGCCCTTCAGGCGCGCGGGCATTTCCTGCATCTGGATCCACAGGATCCAGCCGCCCTCGGGTGCGCGCGACGGGTCCACCGCCACCGGCTGGCCGATGGCCAACGTCGGGCGCGAGGGCAAGAGGCCGTTGTTGGCCTCGGTAACAGAGGCGCAGACCTGTTCCAGGCTTTCGGTCAGGTGCACCAGCGGCACCTTGACCAGTTCGGGCTCCGTCCAGGCCGGCGGCGCGTTCAGCGCGAAATGCAGCTGCATGCAGCCACGGCCGTAGCGGTAGGCCTGCGCGCGCTCGCGCGCCGGTGGCGGCGCGTCGGGCAGCAGCTGGCCGTAGAGTTGTTGCGGCGTGACGTTGCAGACCACGGCGTCGCGGGCGCGCACGCGGCCGCCGTCGGCCAGCTGCACGCCGACGGCGCGGGCGCGCCGTCCCTGGCCCTCGACCAGCACGCGGTCCACCTGCGCGTTGGTCAGCAGCTGGCCGCCGCGATTCTCGATGACGCGGGCCAGCGCCTCGACCAGCCGGCTGCCGCCGCCCTTGATCACGGGCATGCCGCCGCTGACCACGGCGGCGAAGGTCAGCTTGCCGATCAGCGCCGAACCGGCATCGTCCGGCCCCAGGCCGGAGTGCAAGGTCCAGGGCGCGATCAGCGCGCGCGCCGCGTCCGAGCGCAGCGTGCGCTCGGACCAGCGGCGGAAATTCTCCAGCGCGCCGGCGGCGAAGGCGGTCATGCCGTCCAGCCCGCGCTTGCGCCATTCGCTGTACAGCAGCTTGAGCAGATCCCAGCTGTAGGGATTCTTGCCCAGCAGGCCGAAGGTCAGCGCGGCGTCCTCGCCGAACATGCGCGCGGCCATGTCCTGCAAGGCCTGGCCGTCGCCGGGCGAGAGCGCGTCCAGGCGCCGGGCGGCGTCGGCCATGTCCTGCCTGAGCGCCAGGCCCCGGCCGTCCGGCCCGACCAGGCCGGTCGAATAGTCGCCGCACAGCACTTCCAGCCCGGCCTGCTCCAGCTCGGACTTGAGTTCGGCATAGCCCGGACTGCCGACGAACAGCGGATGCCAGGACGAGAACACCTCGTGCCGGTAGCCGGGGAACAGTTCCTCGGTGCGGATGCAGCCGCCGAGCCGGTCGTTGCGTTCCAGCACCAGCACGCGCTTGCCGCGCACGGCCAGCAGCGCCGCGCCGACCAGCGAATTGATGCCGCTGCCGACGAACACCACCTGGGTTTCGGTCGGCGCGCTCATGCCTGCTCCACCAGCGCCAGCACGCGCAAGGGGCTGCCTGAGCCGCCCTCGATCTTCAGCGGCGCGGCCAGGATCATGGCGCCCTGCGGCGGCAGCTGATCCAGGTTCTTCAGGCATTGCAGGCCGTAGCGGTTGGCGCCATGCATCAGCGTGTGGCAGGGATAGGGCAGCGGCCAGGCATGGGACTGGCCGGCATCGGTGTTGATGGTCTCCACTCCGAAGCCGTGCGCGTCGCGCTCGCGGATCAGCCATTGCACGGCTTCCTGCGTCGGGCCGGGCGTGTGCGCGCCGTCCTCGCGCAGGTTGAGGAAGGCGGCCGGATCCTGCGCGCGCCGCGACCAGTCGCTGCGCAGCAGCACCCAGGCGCGCGGCGGGATGCGGCCGTGGCGACGTTCCCAGTCCTGGATGAATTCCACGGTCAGCAGCCAGTCGTCGTTCTGCGCGACCTCGGCGCTGGCGTCCAGCACCACGGCCGGCGCGATGAAGTGCTCGGGCGCGATGGTGTCGACGCTGTTGGCGGGATGGTCGCGGCCGCTGATCCAATGGACCGGGGCGTCGAAGTGCGTGCCGGTGTGCTCGCCACAGGAGAAGTTGTTCCAGTACCAGCCGGGGCCGGCCTCGTCGTAGTGCGAGATGCGTTCGATCTTGAAGGCCTGCACCTGGCCGAATTGCGGCGGCAGCTGCAGCGCCGGGAACGAGGGCGACAAGGTCTGGGTCAGGTCGACCACGCGGACGGCGCCCCGCGCCATGCGCAGGGCCAGTTCGGGCAGGAGGGCCGGGGCGCTCATGGCTGGGAATCTCCGGGTTGGGATGGCGGGACGGCCGGGGCGCGGGCCGGCACCGAGGTGAAGCGGCCGGCATGGAACACCAGCGGTTCGCTGGGCTGGCTGGCCACGCGCACCACCTGGCCGACCAGCAGCAGGTGGTCGCCCACCGTGCGACAGTGGTCGTGGGCGCAGACCAGGGTGGCCAGCGCGCCGTCGATGGCGGCCACGCCCTCGGGCGTCTCGCGCACCGTCACGTCGGCGAACTTGTCCGGCACCGCCGGATCGGCGAAGCGCCGCGCCAGCGCCTCGTGGCCGCTGGCCAGGATGTTGATCGCGAAATGCGCGCTGTCGCGGAACACCGCCAGGTTGGGCGAGCGGTTCACCAGGCTCCACAGCACCAGCGGCGGATCCAGCGACAGCGAGGCGAAGGAATTGATGGTCAGCCCCACGTTGCGGCCGTCGGCGGCGCGCGTCGTGACGATGGCCACGCCGGTCGGGTAGCTGCCCAGCAGGTCGCGCAGCGCGCGGGGCGCCAGGTCGACGCTGCCCCAGGCGGCGCAGGCGGGGGCTTCATGGCATTGCCGGACGGCCAGGAGCGTGGTCATGCTGCGTTCCTCATGCACGGGCGGTCAGGCGGCGCGCGCCACGGCCTGGTGCCGCTTGAGCAGCTCGCCGGCCTCGGCGGCGTCGCTCCACCAGGGGAAGTAGCTGGGCGGATGATTGAAGCCGTTGGCGATGAGGCCGGCCAGCCCCGGCGACTGCTGCGCCGCGCCCAGCACCTGCAGGATGTGCGGCGGGGGCGGCAGCAGCAGCGAGTTGGTCCATTGCACCACCCACTTGGCATAGTCCCAATAGCGCTCGAAGGTCTGTTCCATCCATGCGCGCGTGTAAGGCGCGTCGCCGTGCGCCAGGATCGCGTCCAGGTAGACCTTGGCCGCTTTGGTGGCGTTGTTCGAACCCTGGCCGGTGACCGGATCGTTGACCACCACCGCGTCGCCCAGGCCGAACACCAGCTTGCCGGATGGCAGCGTCATCACCGGCTTGCGGATGGTGGGCGCGAAGGCGCCGGCCAGGATGCCCTTGGCGTCGGTCAGTTCCACCTTGGCGGCGCGCGCGCCTTCCCAGGGCAGGTAGGTGTCCAGGAAACGCTTGCTCGCGGCCAGGTGCTCGGCCGGCGATTTGAGGTCGCGCCAGCAGTCCAGCGGGCCGCCGGGCACGCCCTCGAACACCATGATGTCGCAGGGGCCGCTGAGCGTCAGCGCGGGGAACACGAAGTATTCGCCGACGCCGGGCACCAGGTTGAAGGACACGCGCGAATAGTCCGGCGTGGGCGCCAGGCCGTGCACATAGGTCAGCGCCAGCGCGCGTTGCGGCTTGTCGAACTGCGAGCGCGCGGCGTCGCGCTCGAACAGCTTGACCACTTCGCCCTTGCCGGCGGCCAGGATGACCAGGTCGTGGCTTTGCGCCAGCGTTTCCAGCTCGGCCACGCCCACGTCCTGGATCAGCAGATTGCCGCCGCGCGCGGCGAAGCGCTCCAGCCACACCGGCATCTTCAGGCGCTGGTCCACGGCCTGGGCCGGGCGGTCCAGCGGCGCGGCCCAGTCGATGGCCTTGGCGCCGGCCTGCTCGGGATGCGGCACGGCGAAGCCGATGCCCTGGACAGGCGGACAGGCATCGCCCCATTCGTCGATGCCCAGGTCGCGCTCGATCCGCAGCGCCGGGTCGAAGATGCACTGGCTGGACATGACCTGGCCGGCGCGCACCTCGTCGGGCTTGCGGTTGGTGGCCACGGTGACGTCATAGCCTTTGTCCAGCAGGCCCAGGGCCAGCGGCATGCCCGCCTGGCCGCCGCCCACGATTGCGATTCGAGTCATCAAGTTCTCCTGAATGGAATGTCCGGATTGCGGCGAAGGATGGCGCGGGCCTTACTCGGCCAGGCGCGGAATGGCGGGCTTGGCCTGCTCGGGACCCATGGCCGAATAGCCGCCGTCGACCGCGTAGTCGGCGCCGGTGACGAAGGACGCGTGTCCCGACAGCAGGAAGGCCACCACGTCGGCGACTTCGCGCGGATCGCCGACGCGGCCGAGCAGGTGGTAGTCGGCGGCCACGCGGTCGGTCTTGGCGCGGTCGCCGCCGGTGATCTCGTCCATCACGCGCGACCAGGTCCAGCCTGGTGACACCGAATTGACGCGGATGCGGTCGCCGGCGAAGTCCATCGCCATGTTGCGTGTGAGCTGCACCAGCGCGGCCTTGGACACCGGATAGAGCCAGCGGCCCGTCTGCGCGGCCTTGGCCGAGATGCTGGTGAAGTTGACGATGGCGCCGCCGCCGGAGGCCACCAGGTGGGGGCGCGCGGCGCGCGCGGCCATGACCGCGCTGACCAGGTTGATGTCCAGCGCGCGCAGCCAGTCCGCGCGGCCCGATGCCGCGCCGTCGTCCAGGTAGGTGGCGGCCAGGTTGACCAGGAAGTCCAGCCGGCCGAAGTGCCTGGCGGCCTCGGCCACGCACTGTTCCAGTCGCGCGTCGTCGGTGATGTCGACCTGCCAGGCGCGGCAGCCTTGCGGGTCTGCGGCGGCGACCTTCTCGCCGCCCGCGCCGTCCACGTCCAGCACGGCGACGCGCACGCCGTAGCCGCGCAGCGCGCGCACCACGCCCGCGCCGATCAGGGTGGCGCCGCCGGTGACGATGGCGACCTTGCCTTCCAGATCCTTCATGCGATTTCCCCTTTGGAGTTGGCCTCGTTCGCGGCGGGCGCTTGCGCCTGGCGCCGCGGTTTCATTGAGACGCATGGTGTGGCCGGGGGGGCGCGCGGACATAGCCGGGACCTGCGCCTGCTATCCGCGCAATGCCGGTATTGCGTGTTTATTTACGCGGCGTCATGTCGGCTGTCCGGATAGCGCGCGCGTTGTCCGCTGCGTGCAGACACGCGGCTGCCATATCAGGAGAAGGCCGCGCGCACCGCGTCGAAGGCGGCCGCCACCAGCGGTTCCCCGCTGCGCGAGGCCAGGCAGACGAAGGACAGCTCGGTGCGGATCTCCAGTCCCTGCACCAGCAGCAGGCCGTGCGTCTGCGATTCGCGCAGGGCCAGCGAGTCGCGCGCCAGCGACAGGCCCACGCCCGAGCGCACCAGATCCAGCATGGATGCCTCCTGGTCGACCTCGGCCACCGCGTTGGGCACGGCATCCAGCTCGGCGAACTTGCGCGCCAGCAGGCGATGGTGGACCGAGTCCGGCGGCGTCCAGATCCAGGGCAGGGCGGCGATCTCCTTCCAGCCCCGGCCGCTGACCATCTGACCCCAGCCCTTGGGCGCGACCACGTAGTAGGAGAAAGCCGCCAGCGGCTGCGCGTGCAGCGCCGGCTGGGCGCGCGGCGCGTCCAGCGGGCCGAGGAAGTATCCCGCGTCCAGCTCGCCCGCGCGCACCAGCCGCGCCGCCGAGCCGGACATGCCGTGGCGCAGCATGGGCCGCAGCTTGGGATAGCGCGCCATCAGGTGCCGCAAGGCGGCGCCCAGGCGCAGGAACTCCGGATCGAGGATGGTGCCCAGCCTCAATTCGCCCTGCAGCGTGTCGCGCAGCGTGGCGATGGCGCGCTGGAAATCGTCCAGCGCGTCCAGCACGCGCAGCGCCGGCGGCAGCAGCGCGCGGCCGTCGGCGTTGGGCGACAGACCCTGCGCGCTGCGCGAGAACAGCGTCAGGTCCAGCGATTCCTGGAAGTTCTTGAGCTGCAGGCTGAGCGCGGGCTGGGTCAGGTGCAGGTGCTCGGCGGCGCGCGTCAGGTTGCCTTCGCGCGCCACGGCGGCAAAGCTGCGGATGTGCTTCAGGTCCATGGCCGGATCCGGAAAGTGGGCTGAGCTTTATTAGAGATGCTTATGAAGCGCTTTTCAACAAATCATTGGACAGCCGTGGATGCCTGGGCGAAAGTGACGGCAAAACAGCGTACTCCCCCGGGACGGCAAGGCCCGGGCGGTTTTCCCGGCTTGCAAAACCGGGGCAACAACCATAAGAAGCGCATATGGAGACATACGACTACATCATCGTGGGCGCGGGGTCGGCCGGCTGCGTGCTGGCCAACCGGCTGAGCCGCGATCCGGCAACGCGGGTGCTGCTGCTGGAGGCCGGCGGGCGCGACAACTACCACTGGATCCACATTCCCGTCGGCTATCTGCATTGCATCGGCAATCCGCGCACCGACTGGATGTACCGCACGGCCAGCGAGCCCGGCCTGGGCGGCCGCTCGCTGATCTATCCGCGCGGCCGCGTGCTGGGCGGCTGCTCGTCCATCAACGGCATGATCTACATGCGCGGCCAGCGCGAGGACTACGACCAGTGGGCCGCGCTGAGCGGTGACGAAGCCTGGAGCTGGGACCGGGTGCTGCCCGTGTTCAAGCGCAGCGAGGACCATCATCGCGGCGCGTCCGAGCATCATGGCGCGGGCGGCGAGTGGCGGGTGGAGTCGCAGAGGCTGCGCTGGGACATCCTGGAAGCCTTCGCCCAGGCGGCGGACCAGGCCGGCATCCCGCCGGTGGACGATTTCAATCGCGGCGACAACTTCGGCAGCGGCTACTTCGAAGTGAACCAGCGCGGCGGCTGGCGCTGGAACACCTCCAAGGCCTTCCTGAGGCCGGTGCGCCAGCGCGCCAATCTGCAGGTGCTGACCGGCGCCTATGCGCGCGAGCTGCTGTTCGAGGGCATGCGCTGTGTCGGCCTGCGCCTGCTGCGCGACGGCCGCGAGCAGACCGTGCGCGCGCGGCGCGAGGTGGTGCTGGCCGCCGGCGCGGTCAATACGCCCCAACTGCTGGAACTGTCCGGCGTGGGCGAGCCGGCGCGCCTGCGCGAGGCCGGCATCGATATCCGCCACGCGCTGCCCGGCGTGGGCGAGAACCTGCAGGATCATCTGCAACTGCGCGTCATCATCAAGGTGCAGGGCGTCAAGACGCTGAACCGGCTGGCCGCCACCTGGTGGGGCAAGGCCGGCATCGGCCTGGAATACCTGCTCAAGCGCAGCGGTCCGATGAGCATGGCGCCGTCGCAGCTGGGCCTGTTCGCCCGCTCGGACGAAGGCCAGGCCCGCGCCAACGTGGAATTCCACGTGCAGCCGCTGTCGCTGGGCGCTTTCGGCGAACCGTTGCACAGCTTCGACGCCTTCACGGCCAGCGTGTGCAACCTGCGGCCCACGTCGCGCGGCAGCGTGCACACGCAGGGGGTCGATGCGCAGGCGGCGCCGCTGATCCGGCCCAACTACCTGAGCACGGATGAAGACCTGAAGGTGGCGGCCGATTCGATACGGCTGGCGCGGCGCATCGCGGCCTCGCCCGCGTTGAGCCGCTACCGGCCCGAGGAATGGCTGCCCGGTCCGGCCTACCGCAGCGAGGACGAGCTGCGCCAGGCGGCCGGCAAGATCGGCACCACCATCTTCCATCCGGTGGGCACCTGCGCGATGGGCCGGCGACCGGACCAGGGCGCGGTGGTGGACGCGCGCCTGCGCGTGCACGGGCTGGAAGGATTGCGCATCGCCGACGCCTCGATCATGCCCCTGATCACCTCGGGCAACACCAATTCGCCGACCATCATGATCGCGGAGCGGGCGGCCGACATGATCCGCGAGGATGCAGCGGGCTCGTAAGGTCCCCGGCATCCTGCGCGGCGGCCGCCGCAAGTGTTGACGGTAGCTATCCCAAGCGTAGGCCGTAGCCATTCCAAGCGGGGCCCGCGGATCCGGCTCTGCCGGTCCGCAGCGGCGCCCCCTTGAAGGGGGCCCGCCTAGGGG
>NZ_JCBANH010000150.1:0-8976 GCF_059760925.1 Achromobacter sp. 1011791174 | reverse complement strand
GTCGCCAGGCGCCAGTGGCGCACGGCGTCGGCCGGACGCTCGAGGCGGTCGTACAGGCTGCCCAGCAGCGCGTGGGTCTGCGCGTCGTTGCGGCGGCTGACGCTGCGCAGCAGGTAGCGCTCGGCCTGGCCCCACAGCTGGCCGTTCAGGCAGAGCATGCCCAGGGCCGTCAACAGCTCGGGATCGGTCGGACGCGATTGCAGCCAGGACTCGGCGCGCGCCAGGCGACGGGACACCTGCGAGGCGTCGCAGCGGGCGTAGGCCGCGACCAGCGCGGGATTGAACTTCACGGCGACCGCCGCTTCCAGCACGCGGGCAGCCTCGGCCGCCTCGCCCGCCGCTTCGAAGGCGGCGGCGCCGGCCAGCGCAATCTCGGGCAGCAGGCGCTCTTCGGCCTTCAGGTCTTTCCAGATGGCGCGCCAGCCGTCGTTGGCGGCCGCGGCGCGCAGCCTGGCGGCGCCGGAGGCGTCGATCAGTTGATCGGCCTCCTGGCGCGGCAAGGCATTGCGGCGCACCAGCGCGCGCGCCAGCGAGAACATCTGATCGTGGTGATTCAGCGCCGCATGCGCGCGCAGCAGCAGGCGCATGGTGTGCAGGTGGCGGGCGCCGCCGTCGGCCAGCGGCGCCAGCACGGCCAGCGCGCGCTCGGCGCGGCCCTGGTCCAGCAGCATGTCGGCGGACACGGTGGCGGTGGCTTCCAGCAGGCCGGGGTCCGTGCCGGCGTGTTCCTGGGCGCTGGCCAGGAAGCGATCACGGCGATCGAACTCGCTCAAGCCGTGCGCCGCGCGCGCCGAGGACAAGGCGGCCAGCACGCGGCGCGTCTGCACCTTGGTCTGGTCGAGCAGGCGGGTCAGGTCTTTCTCGGCTTGCGAATAGCGGCCTTCCAGCAGGCTGATCCAGCCGCGCTCGAGCAGTTCGTGGTCGCGCGCCTGGGCGCGCTTGCCGCGCCAGACCCGCACGCGGTCGGGAATGGCCAGCAGCCAGGCCAGCACGCGCAGGCCCACGTACAGCACGACGAAAGCGGCGACGATCAGCAGCACGGCCAGCGTCAGCGACATCTCGATGCGCCACGGCCATACCAGCAGCAGCACATTGCCCGAATGCGAGCGCAGCACCACCGCCAGGGCAACGGCGACGACGGCGAGCAGCAGGGTCCAGAACCAGGTACGCATAGGCCTCAGTCCTGCCCGCTGGTCTTGAAGCCGGCGGCGCGCAGGGCGGCCACGGCGTTCAGGCTGTCGGCCACCTCGGGCATGCGCACGGCGATGTCGGTCTGGGCCAGTTCGCGCGCCACGTTCTGGGCGGCGACGGTATCGGGCGAGCGGCCGTCGAAATACTTGGCCAGCGCGCCGCCGACATGGTCGAGTTCGCTCTTCCAGACGGCGGGCTGGCGCATCAGCATGGCCAGTTGCACGGTCAGGAGACGCTGGCGCAGCGTGCCGCGCAGCTGGTCGGCCTGTTCGGGCGACAGCAGCAGCGCGGCGGGTTCGTCCACGCGCTGGATGGTGATCAGGCCGCCCAGCTCATGCGCCAGGGCCGAGCCGGCGCGGCCGGGCCAGGAGGCGATCTCGGCGCGCCAGCGCTGCCACCAGGGCGCGTCGGCGGGCAGGCCGGCCTGCGGATCGACAGCGGGCGCCGAGGCGGCCACGGGCTGGCCGGCGGGCACCACGGCTTGCGCGGCCACGTCCGGCACCAGCAGCGGCGCCTTGCTGATCAGCACGCTCAGGCGCTCGATGCGGGCGGCCTGGGCGGGAATGTCGACGGTGGAGACCGCGCGCAGGCGGTCCAGGTCGCCGTTGATGGCCTGTTGCAGGCTGGAGAAGCGCGGACGGTCGGCGCGCGCCAGGCGCGCCTGGGCGGTTTCCAGCGCGACGATGGCGTTGGAGACGTTGCCGGCCAGGCGCAGCTGCTGGTTGGCCAGCGTCAGCAGGCGTTCGACATCGTTGGCCAGCAGTTCGTCGCTGGCGCTGTCGTTGAAGTTCTGCCAGGCCTGCTGCAGCGCGTGGTACTGGCTCTGGGTCTCGCGCACCGTGTCTTCCAGCTCGCCCAGGCGACCGGCCTGGGCCTGCGCCAGGGCCAGCGCTTCGCGCGTGTCGCGGCGCGCCTGCGCCAGATCGGAGGACAGGGTGTCGATGCGCTGGGCGACTTCGCGCCCGGCGCTCATGAATTGCGTGCGTTGCTGCCACAGCGCGTAGCCCAGGCCGGCGGCCAGCGCGATGGCGATGGCCAGGGCGGTGAGCATGGGTCCGTTGCCGCGCTTGGCCGGACGGACGGCGGAGGCAGTGGAGCCGGCTGGCGCGGAACTGGCCGGAGCCGACGCGGGCGCGCCGGCGCCCTGGACGGCCGCCTGGGCGGCCGGATCGGTAGCGGGAGTCTTCTCTGTCATGACGCGATTGTATTCGGTGTTGGTCCGAAGCAACGAATCAAGCGGCAACAAATGCCTGGAAAATCGAGTCGTCGTTGGGCAAGCAGATTTTTACCATCGCCGCGCCGCTCTCGTCATGACCAGGGCGGCCGACGCGCCTGGCCAAGGACGGATGCGTCAGCACGAAACCGCAGCCTTCCCACCAGGCTTGCAGGCCGGCGGCCCGCAGATTGGCGAGCGCGGCGTCGGCGCCCTCCCCGCTGGTGATGAGCCAGGTGGCGGGAAGCCCGGCTTCGGCCCTGCGCTTGAGCGGCGCCAGCGATTGCGCCTCCCAGACCGCGGGCTGCCGGTCGTAGGCGGCGTGTCGCGCCACCCGCACACCCTGCGCGGCCAGGGTGTCGCCCAGCCAGTCGCGGCCCTGCGTGCCGCGCACCAGCAAGGTGCGCGCGGGCAGCGCGGGCAGTCCTTGCAGCACGGCCCACAGGGCTTCGGAATCGTGGCTGGGCGCGTCGGCCGGCGGATGCAGGACTGTTGTATTCGCGCCAAAGCCGGGCAGTTCGCGCAGGCCTTGCGCGCTGGCCGGGCCGACAGTGGCGGCGATCACGGCCGGGGGCCAGGAAAAGCCGCCGCGCGCGCGGGTCAGCTGGTCCAGGTACAGGCGCGCCGCGTTGCCGCTGACGAAGACCACCATGTCGTAGTCTTCCGGCATGGGCAGCC
Source organism: Achromobacter sp. 1011791174 (assembly GCF_059760925.1). NCBI lineage: Bacteria > Pseudomonadati > Pseudomonadota > Betaproteobacteria > Burkholderiales > Alcaligenaceae > Achromobacter > Achromobacter sp. 1011791174. The sequence goes on along the minus strand of NZ_JCBANH010000150.1, from coordinate 5,894 downwards.
CCTCCAGGCAATCCAGCGGAAGGATCTCCAGCGCGGGCAGCACGCAGGCTTCCCAGCCGTGCGCCCGCAGGCGCGCGGCCAGGGCCTCGTTGCGCCCCGAGGGCCGCGTCAGCACCGCGAGCGGCGGCATGGCGGCGCTGGGGTCGGCCATCACGCGGGCCGGTCGTCTTGCAGCAGTTCTTGAAGGATGGCGGCCGCGCCCGCGTCCAGCAGTTCGCGGGCGGCCGCCACGCCGATCGCCTCGGCCTCGGCCGCCGGGCCGCTGCGCTCGGCGCGCACCATGCGCACGCCATCCGGCGAAGCCACCAGCGCGCGCAGCGACAGCGCGTCGCCGTTCAGTTCGGCGAAGGCGGCCAGCGGCACCTGACAGGAGCCGCCAAGCTCGCGCGACACGGCGCGTTCGGCCAGCACGCAGGCGCGCGTGCCGGCGCTGACCAGCGGCGCCAGCCAGGCGCGCATGTCGTCGCGGTCGTCGCGGATCTCGATGCCGAGCGCGCCCTGGCCCGCCGCCGGCAGGCTGACGGCCGGATCGAGCAGGCTGCGGATGCGCCCGCCCAGGCCCAGGCGTTCCAGGCCCGCGGCGGCCAGCACGATGGCGTCGTAGTCGCCGCGATCGAGCTTGCCGAGCCGGGTGTCGAGGTTGCCGCGCAGCGGCTTGACCGCCAGCTGCGGATGGCGCGCGCGGATCTGCGCCTCGCGGCGCAGGCTGGACGTGCCGACGACGGCGCCCGCCGGCAGCTCGGCCAGCGTGGCGTAGGTGTTGGAGACGAAGGCGTCGCGCGGGTCGGCGCGCTCGAGCACGGCGCACAGCTCGAACGGGGCCTGCAGATCGACCGGCACGTCCTTCAGGGAGTGCACGGCCAGATCGGCGCGGCCGTCGAGCAAGGCGGTTTCGAGTTCCTTGACGAACAGACCCTTGCCGCCCACCTTGGACAGCGTGCGGTCCAGGATCTGGTCGCCCCGGGTCGTCAGGGTGAGGAGTTCAACCGCGCACGCCGGATACAGCGCGCGCAGCCGGTCGCGCACATGCTCGGCTTGCCACAGGGCAAGCCGGCTGGCGCGGGTCGCAATGACCAGGCGTTGCGGTTGGGACACGAGTCATCAAACGAAGTTGGAGACGATGACCGTCGCAACCACGCCGATGATGGCCAGCACGAACAGGCCCTGAAGCAGGCTCAGGCCCGATTCGGATTGCTGGGGGTCGACAGTCCTACGCAGACTCATGTGCGGATTCCTTGCTTGCGGTTTTGCGGCTGGCCAGCCAGCGGCCGAGGCCGACCACGACCAGCGCGCCGATGATTTCAGCCGCAATTTTAACCTCAGTGGACTGCTCGCCGAATTGATTCACGACAAATGCATCCGTGACAATCATGCCGCCGGCGATCCAGCCCAGCAGCGCGGCGCCGAAAGTGACGACCAGCGGATAGCGGTCGATGAGCTTGAGCACCAGGGTGCTGCCCCAGATGATGATGGGCACGCTGACGATCAGGCCGAACACGACCAGGCCGATCTGGTGGTCGGCGTGCGCGTTCTGGGCGGCGCCGGCGATGGCGATGACGTTGTCCAGGCTCATCACGAAGTCCGCGATGATGATGGTCTTGACGGCGGCGGCGATGGAGGTGCCGCCCTTGATGTTGCCATGCGCGTCATCCTCGGGGACCAGCAGCTTGACGCCGATCCAGACCAGCAGCAGGCCGCCGACGACCTTCAGGAAGTAGACGTTCAGCAGCGTGAGGGCGAAGGCGATCAGCACGACGCGCAGGATGATGGCGCCCGCGGTGCCCCACAGGATGCCCTGCATGCGTTGCTTGGGTTCCAGGTTGCGGCACGCCAGCGCGATGACCACGGCGTTGTCGCCGCCGAGCAGGATGTCGATGAGGATGATCTGGAATACCGCTGCCCAACTCAGCGTCTGGAAAAACTCAAGCACTTTGAACCCCCGAAGGCATTATTTGCACACAAAAGAATAGCCGGTCCCGGTCCGGCTGAACCCGCCGCGTCGATCGCGCGGCGGGGAAATTCAAAACAACAGATTATTGTAATTCAGCTTTCAGTCAGCTTTCCGCCGAGCCAACATGATTTTGCCGATGGCCAGCACCAGCAGCGCCCCCAGCACGCCCGCCATCAGCTCGAAGCTGTGCTGCGTGACGCCCAGCGCGCTGTCGATGCGCGCCACGGGCTCCTGCAGCGCCGGATCGCCAACCAGCAACTCGCCCGCGATGAAGCCCAGCAGCGCGGCGCCCACCCAGACGATGACCGGGAAGCGCTCGATGACCTTGAGCAGCAGCGTGCTGCCGAAGATGACCAGCGGAATGCTGATGGCCAGGCCCAGCACCAGCAAGGTGGTGTCGCCCATGGCCGCGGCGGCCACGGCCACCACGTTGTCCAGGCTCATCACCAGGTCGGCGATCATGATGGTGCGGATCGCGGTCAGCAGATTGCCTTGCGCATGGCCGCCGCCCTCGTCCTCGCCTTCCGGCAACAGCAGCGAGACGCCGATGTAGACCAGCAGCAGCGCGCCGATCAGCTTGAGCCACGGCAACAGCAGCAGTTTCGCGGCGACCAGGGTCAGCACGATACGCATGATGATCGCGGCGGCCGAGCCGATCACGATCGCTTTTTTCTGCTGCTGCGCAGGCAGCGAGCGCGCGGCCAGCGCGATCACCACGGCGTTGTCGCCCGACAGCAGGATGTTGACCCAAATGATCTGGAGCAGCGCTATCCAGAATGCCGCTGAACTGAGTTCCATACCCTCTCTTTCCTAGACGTGATCCCCCTAGGACAAACCAAATGAATGGATGAATGTAGACAAACAGAGCGCACTGACCGTCTCGGCGCGAGCCCGACGGCATTCTTGCTGGGTACGCAAAGGATTTCTTTCATTATAGTTTCGTTCAGCTTTCCGTATGTTTGGACGAACGCGGTTTGAACGGGGGATTTCCCTAGGGAGCGCGTCCTTTCATGCGGCGAGCGAACGAAAAAAAGCCCGCCGAGGCGGGCTTTCTTTCTGCGCGCGACTGTAAGAGGCTTACAGCACCGACTTGAGCAGCTTGCCCATTTCGGAGGGGTTGCGCGTGGTGCGGATGCCGCAGGCTTCCATGACTTCCAGCTTGGCGTCGGCGGTGTCGGCGCCGCCCGAGATCAGCGCGCCGGCGTGGCCCATGCGCTTTCCGGGAGGAGCGGTGACACCGGCGATGAAGCCGACGACCGGCTTCTTCATGTTGTCCTTGGCCCACTGAGCGGCGTTCACTTCGTCCGGACCGCCGATTTCGCCGATCATGATGACGGCGTCGGTGTCGGGATCGTCATTGAACATCTTCAGCACGTCGACGTGCTTCAGGCCGTTGATGGGGTCGCCACCGATGCCCACGGCGCTGGATTGGCCCAGGCCCAGTTCGGTGACTTGCGCCACGGCTTCGTACGTCAGGGTGCCCGAGCGGCTGACGATGCCGATGCGGCCCTTGCGGTGGATGTGGCCCGGCATGATGCCGATCTTGATTTCGTCCGGGGTGATCAGGCCGGGGCAGTTCGGGCCCAGCAGCAGGGTCTTGCTGCCCTTGGCCTTCATGCGGTTCTTGACTTCCAGCATGTCACGGACCGGGATGCCTTCGGTGATGCAGATCACCAGATCCAGTTCGGCCTCGACGGCTTCCCAGATGGCGGCGGCGGCGCCCGCGGGCGGCACGTAGATGACGGACACGGTGGCGCCGGTGTCGGCCTTGGCGTCCTTGACCGACGCGAAGATCGGCACGCCTTCGAAGTCCTCGCCCGCCTTCTTCGGGTTCACGCCAGCCACGAAGGCGGCCTTGCCATTGGCGTACTCACGGCACATGCGGGTGTGGAACTGGCCCGTCTTGCCCGTGATGCCCTGGGTGATGACCTTGGTGTCCTTGTTGATCAGAATCGACATTTGCAAATCCTTGGAATTACTTTTACCGCCGGGCCGCCCCAAGGTAAAAAGCGCCCCCTTGGGGGGCAGCTAGCCACGAAGGGGCGCGGCGTGGGGGCAATATTTACTTGACGGCGGCTACGACGCGGGTGGCGGCTTCGGCCATCGTGTCGGCGCTGATGATCGGCAGGCCGGATTCGGCCAGCATCTTCTTGCCGAGTTCTTCGTTGGTGCCCTTCATGCGCACGACCAGCGGCACGTTCAGGTTGACGGCCTTGCAAGCCGCGATCACGCCTTCGGCGATGACGTCGCAGCGCATGATGCCGCCGAAGATGTTGACCAGGATGGCCTTCACGCTCTTGTTCTTGAGCATGATCTTGAAGGCTTCCGTGACCTTCTCGGCCGTGGCGCCGCCGCCGACGTCCAGGAAGTTGGCCGGCTCGCCGCCGAACAGCTTGATGGTGTCCATGGTGGCCATGGCCAGGCCGGCGCCGTTCACCAGGCAGCCGATGTTGCCGTCGAGCTGGATGTAGGCCAGGTCGAACTTGCTGGCTTCGATTTCAGCGGGATCTTCTTCGTCCAGGTCGCGGTAGGCGACGATTTCCGGGTGGCGGAACAGGGCGTTCGAGTCGAAGTTGAACTTGGCGTCCAGGGCGATGATGTTGCCCTTGCTGTCGCGGTTCAGCGGGTTGATTTCGACCAGCGAGGCGTCGGTGTCCATGTAGCAGGTGTAGAGCTTCTGGAACACGTCCACGGCCTGGGCGGTCGAGTCGGCGGGCAGGCCGATCGCGTTGGCGATCTTGGTGGCCTGCTCGGCGGACAGGCCGGTCAGCGGGTCGATGTATTCGGTGATGATCTTCTCGGGCGTGGAGTGGGCCACTTCCTCGATGTCCATGCCGCCTTCGCTGGAGGCGATGAAGGCGACCTTCTGGGTGGCGCGGTCGGTGACCAGCGACACGTAGTATTCCTTCTGGATGTCGGCGCCGTCTTCGATGTACAGGCGACGCACCTTCTGGCCTTCCGGACCGGTCTGGTGCGTGATCAGCTGCATGCCCAGGATTTCCGAGGCCAGCTTGCGCACATCATCCAGCGAGCGCGCCAGCTTCACGCCGCCGCCCTTGCCCCGGCCGCCAGCGTGGATCTGCGCCTTGACGACCCAAACCGGTCCACCCAGCTTTTCAGCGGCAGCCACGGCCTCGTCGACGGAAAGAGCGGGAATACCGCGCGGCACGGGGACGCCAAATTGCTTCAGCAGTTCCTTGCCTTGATACTCGTGGATTTTCATGTGTTACCTGTCAGGACGTATGAGAAAAAGAAGGTGAATCGGAGGCCGAACCGGCGGATGCCTCAGCGCTATCCCCGGTGTACCACTTGGGATAGTGCTCAGCCACCACGGGGCCGTCGGTGCGCAGGGCATGACAGCCATCGAGTTGGAACGGACGCCGGTTGGGGTTGCTTTCCTGCCGCCGCTGGTTGGCCATGGTCTGGACCGCCGCGGTGGGAAGCACCTGCGACAGCTCGGTCATGTGCGTACAGCCCGCCACGTGCCCGAAGCGCTCCTTGACCTGGCGGCGAAACCCCTTGAGCAGGTTCATGCCGATCAGATCAGTGTAAGCGGGTTCGATGGCCATGCAATGACCGCCATAAGGGGCCGCGTCATAGACGGCCTGCGCCGCCACGATGGTGAAATCGCCATCGATGGTGATGCGCAGGTGCATGTGATGGATGGGGTCTCCGGCCTTGAACACTTCGCCGTCGCGCTTGGGAAAATCGTACGCCTTGACGTCGATCAGCTCGGCTTCCAGATCCCAGAGGCCGCCGTCGCGCGCATAGGACTGCACGCGTATGGAACGCGTGTGCAGCGGCTGGCGAGGGTAATCCGGCGGTGGCAAGGGCATGCTGGGGCCTGCGGGGCGAAGATGGCCGGCGCACGGCGTGGAAAAACTTGTGCGCGGCAACAAAACCTTCAAAGTATAGCGCAGGCGGCCCCCGCTCAAGCCCCCCC
>NZ_JCBANH010000149.1:0-9096 GCF_059760925.1 Achromobacter sp. 1011791174 | reverse complement strand
GAGGTGCGCGACGCCGCGCCGCGCACCTCGGCCGAGGCCGTGCGCGCGGCCGCCGATGCCATCCGCAGCGGCGAGAACACCGTGCTGATGCTGGGCGGCGCCGCGCTGCGCGGCCGCGCGCTGGAAGTGGCGGGCCGGATCGCCCGCGCCACCGGCGTGCGCCTGATCTCCGAGACCTCCAATCGCCGCATCGAGCGCGGCCGTACCCGCACGCCGGTGGACCGGCTGCCCTATCCGATCGATCTGGCCGTGGCCAAGCTCAAGGACGCGCGGCGCCTGGTGCTGGCCGGCGCGCGCGCCGGGGGGCTTCTTCGCCTATCCCGGCAAGCCCAGCCTGCTGGCGCCGCCCGACTGCGCACAGGTCGTGCTGGCCACGCAGGAACAGGATCTGGCGCAGGCGCTGGAATGGCTGGCCGATGAGCTGGGCATCGCCGCCGACGCGCCGCGCCTGACCGCGCCGGCGCCGACCTACGAGGTGCCCGCCAGCGGCAAGCTCACCGGCGCCGCCGTCAACATCCTGGTCGCGCATACCTTGCCCGAGCAGGCCATCGTGTGCGATGAATCCATCACCCAGGGACGTGAATTTCCGCTGTACAGCGTCAGCAGCGCGCCGCACGACTGGCTCATGCTTACCGGCGGCGCCATCGGCATCGGCCTGCCGCTGGCCACCGGCGCGGCGGTCGCGTGCCCGGACCGCAAGGTGGTCACGCTGCAGGCCGACGGCAGCGGCATGTACACGCTGCAGGCGCTGTGGACCCAGGCGCGCGAGAACCTGGATTGCCTGACCATTATCCTGGCCAATCGCTCCTACGCCACGCTGCACGGCGAAATGAAGAATGTGGGCGTTCAGGAGCCCGGCCGCAACGCGCGCCGCATGCTGGACCTGCAGGAACCGAGCCTGGAGTGGGTGTCGCTGGCGCGTGGCATGGGCGTGGACGCGGTCAGCGTGGATACCATCGAGGGCTTTGCCGATGCCCTGCGCGCGGGACTGAAGCGGCGTGGACCGTTCTTGATCGAAGCGCTAATCTGAGGCGCTCGATTCAAATCAAGAAAGGGGAAAGCGCATCATGAAGTTCGCCGAGTTCAAGGACGGCATGCTGATCAAGGCCGGACCCGTCATCGTGACGGAGGCCGAGATCCTGGAGTTCGCCCGCAAGTTCGATCCGCAGTGGTTCCACACGGATCCCAAGCGCGCGGCCGAGGGGCGCTGGGGCGGGCTGATCGCCAGCGGCTGGCATACCTGCGCGCTGGCCATGCGCATGGCGGTGGACGCTGCGCTGCATGATTCAGAGTCCTTCGGCTCGCCCGGCCTGGGCGAGGTGCGCTGGCGCGTGCCGGTGCGCCCCGGCGACCAGCTGAGGCTGGACGCCAGGGTGCAGGGCGTGCGCAAGTCTTCCTCGCGTCCGGACCTGGGCATCATCACCTGGGCCTGGACGGTGCTCAACCAGCACGACGAAGCCGTGCTGGAGCTGGACGCGACCAGCCTGTTCGACCTGTCCGGCAACGCCTGAATCCGGGGCGGGCCGTCGCTAGCGCTTGCCGACCTGCCCGATGATTGCCACGGCGTCAGGGCCGGCGGTCGCCTTCCAGGCGTTCACGGATTCCGCCGCCGCGTCTTTCAACGCCTTGCGCACGGACGCCGGCACCTTGGTATTGATGGTCACGCCGTTCTTGCGCATGTTGGCGTAGTTCTGCCGCAGCCGGCCGTCGATGCGTTTCCATTGCTCGCTTTCCGTCTGCGCGGCGGCTTGGTCGATGGCGCGGCGCGCGCGGGCATCCAGCGACTGGTAGGCCTGCAGGTTCATCGTCGCCACCGAGACCGGCATGGCGTAGTTGATCTCGGCGAAGTGAGGCAGGTGTTCCCACAGCTTGCGGCCGGCGCCGCCGTCGCCCGAGGACAGCACGGCGTTGACCTCGCCCGAGGCGATGCGCGGCATGGCGTCGGCGAAGGAAATGTTCTGCGCTTGCGCGCCGGCCTTGCGCAGCACGTCCTGCGAGGTGGCGTCGTAGGCGCGGATGTTCAATGACTTGAGCGTGGCCAGGCCGTCGATCTTGCGCTTGGACCAGATGCCCGAGGCCGGCCACGGCGTGGTGTAGAGCAACTTCTGGCCATGTTCGGCCAGCAGCTTTTCATAGGCCGGCCGCGCGGTCTTGTTGAGGCTGCGCGCCTTGGCCAGCGAGTCGGCCAGGAAGGGCAGCGAAGACACGCCGAACAGCGGGTACTTTTCCGCCAGCGCGCCGGCGAAGGCATCGCCCGCGTCGACCTTGCGCGTTTGCACGGCGGCGATCATGTCGCCGGACTTGATGCCCTTGGCCGCGTCATAGCTGGCCTCGATGATCACCTCGCCGCCGCTCTTGACCCGCACCAGCTCGGCGAAGGTGGACACGCCTTGTCCGGGCATGGATGTGGCCGGGTATTCGGTGGCCATGGTGAGGGTGGTGGCGGCGTGCGCGCCATGGCCGATGAATGCCATGGCGATGCACGCCATCAGGCGCTGGGATGGGTTGCCTTGCATGCGCGACTCCTGGTCGGTCGAAAAAAGCCGGGGTCGGACACGCAAAAGGGGGGCGCAAACGCCAGGGAAAGTGCCAGGCCAATATGCCTACAGCGTACGGCGCGGGCCAGATTGTCGCCATGCGGGCTTTCGCGGATACGGCGAACGCCAGGCGAAAAAAAACCGGCACTAGGGCCGGTTTTCTTCGAGGGCAGGGCGGATCAATAGAACGCCTGAATGCCCGTCTGCGCGCGACCCAGGATCAGGGCGTGCACGTCGTGGGTGCCTTCGTAGGTGTTGACCACTTCCAGGTTGACCAGGTGGCGCGCCACGCCGAATTCGTCGGAGATGCCGTTGCCGCCCAGCATGTCGCGCGCCAGGCGGGCGATGTCCAGGGCCTTGCCGCAGGAGTTGCGCTTCATGATGGAAGTGATTTCCACCGCGGCCGAGCCCTCGTCCTTCATGCGGCCCAGGCGCAGGCAGCCTTGCAGCGCCAGCGTGATCTCGGTCTGCATGTCGGCCAGCTTCTTCTGGATCAGCTGGTTGGCGGCCAGCGGGCGGCCGAACTGCTTGCGGTCCAGCGTGTACTGGCGGGCGGTGTGCCAGCAGGCTTCGGCGGCGCCGACAGCGCCCCAGGCGATGCCGTAGCGGGCCGAGTTCAGGCAGGTGAAGGGGCCCTTCAGGCCGGCCACGCCGGGCATCATCTGCTCGGCCGACACTTCCACTTCGTCCATGACGATTTCGCCGGTGATCGAGGCGCGCAGGCCGACCTTGCCGTGGATGGCCGGGGCCGACAGGCCCTTCATGCCCTTGTCGAGGATGAAGCCGCGGATCTTGCCGTCGAAGTCGCCGCCCACGCACTTGGCCCACACCACGAACACGTCGGCGATGGGGGAGTTGGTGATCCACATCTTGTTGCCGGTCAGCTTGTAGCCGTCGGCGGTCTTGACCGCGCGCGTCTCCATGCCGCCGGGGTCGGAACCGTGGTTGGGCTCGGTCAGGCCGAAGCAGCCGATCCATTCGCCGCGGGCAAGCTTGGGCAGGTACTTCTGCTTTTGCGCTTCGCTGCCGAATTCGTTGATGGGCACCATCACCAGCGAGGACTGCACGCTCATCATGGAGCGGTAGCCGGAATCCACGCGCTCGACTTCACGGGCGATCAGGCCGTAGCTGACGTAGTTCAGGCCGGCGCCGCCGTACTCGGCGGGGATGGTCGCGCCCAGCAGGCCCAGTTCGCCCATTTCGGAGAAGATCGCCGGATCGGTCTGCTCGTTGCGGAACGCGTTCAGCACGCGCGGGGCCAGCTTGTCCTGCGCGTAGGCCTGGGCGGCGTCGCGCACCATGCGTTCTTCTTCGGTCAGCTGCTGGTCCAGCAACAGGGGATCTTGCCAGTGAAACGAGGGATTCGAGGACATGCTGGGTCTCCGTGATGGATTTCCGTATTCGGAATCGGAATGCTGAAAAGTTTAAACCTAAAATAATTCGGGCGGCAAGTCGGGTTTGCGCGGCCCCGAGCGGGGCCGCGCCGCAACGCCTGGCGGCGCTAGGACTTGGCCTGCAGGGCGGCGTCGCGGATCCGGGCCAGCGTGGTCGACGGGGAAATGGTCTCCGGATCGATCAGGCAATGCAGGATGGCCGGCTTGCCGCTGGCCAGCGCGCGTTCGAAGGCCGGGCCGAACTGCTCGCTGCTTTCCACCCGCTCGCCATGGCCGCCGAAGGCGCGCGCGTAGTCGGCGAAGTCGGGGTTCTTGAGCGCGGTGGCGGAAACGCGGCCGGGATAGTGTTTTTCCTGGTGCATGCGGATGGTGCCGTACATGCCGTTGTCGACCAGCACCACGATGATGGGCAGGTCGTATTGCACGGCGGTGGCGAATTCCTGGCCGTGCATCAGGAAGCAGCCGTCGCCGGCGAAGCAGACCACGGTCTTGTCGGGATGCACGCGCTTGGCGCCCACCGCCGCGGGCAGGCCATAGCCCATCGAGCCCGAGGTCGGGGCGAGCTGCGTGCCGTACCGGGTATAGCGGTGGAAGCGGTGCAGCCAGGTGGCGTAGTTGCCGGCGCCGTTGGTCATGATGGCGTCGGCCGGCAGCGTTTTTTCCAGGTAGGCCATGACCTCGCCCATCTGCAGCGCGCCGGGCGTGCGGATGGCGGCGGGGTCGCTCCACTTCAGGTACGACTCGCGCATGGCGCGGGTGTCGTCGGCCCAGGCGGGGGCGGCCGGCGCCTTCAGGCCGGCCAGCGCCTCGGCGAAAGCGGCGGGCGAGGTATTGATCGCCAGCGTGGGGCGGTACACACGCGCCAGCTCGGCGCTGTCGGGATGCACATGGACCAGCTTCTGGCGCGGCACCGGGATGTCCAGCAGGGTGTAGGCCTGGCTGGGGTTTTCGGACATGCGGCCGCCGACCAGCAGGATCAGGTCGGCGTCGGCCACGCGCTTGAGCAGCGCCGGGTTGATGCCCAGGCCCACGTCGCCGATGTAGCAGGGATGGTCGGCCGGGAACAGCATCTGGCGCCGGAACGACACCGAGGTCGGCAGCGCGTGGCGCTCGGCGAACGCGGCGAACTGCTGCACGGCCTGCTCGCTCCAGCGGCTGCCGCCCAGAATGGCGACGGGCCGGGTGGCCTTGGCCAGCAATTGTTCCAGGTCGGCCAACTGGCCGACCGAGGGCGCGGCGTCGATGGGCGCGTAGCGCGGCGCGTCGGCCACCGCGGCGGCCTCGACCAGCATGTCCTCGGGCAGCGCGATCACCACGGGGCCGGGGCGGCCCGAGGTGGCGATGTGGAAGGCGCGCGAGACCAGCTCGGGAATGCGTTCGACCTGATCGATCTCGGTGACCCATTTGGCCTGGGTGCCGAAGACGGCGCGGTAATCCATTTCCTGGAAGGCTTCGCGTTCGCGCATGCCGCGCTCGATCTGGCCCACGAACAGGATCAGCGGCGTGGAGTCCTGCTTGGCGATATGCACGCCGGCCAGCGCGTTCGATGCGCCCGGGCCGCGCGTGACCATGCAGATGCCGGGTTCGCCGGTCAGCTTGCCGTGCGCGTCGGCCATCATCGCGGCGCCGCCTTCCTGGCGGCAGACCGTGACCTGGATGTCGGCGTCGTGCAGGCCGTCCAGCACCGCCAGGTAGCTTTCGCCCGGCACGCAGAAAACGTGTTTGACGCCCTGGGCGACCAGCTGGTCTACCAGGATGTGACCGCCGAGACGGGATGCTTGCTGGGCCATAGGGGTATCGTCGCGATGAGCCGAGAATGAGATGACTGAGCATATGTGCCATCAGCGCACAATGCAATTGATAAAATTGCACAATCTATTGATTCCCCGGCACGTCGAGGCCGGCCATTCGGGGTTCCGTCCGCCATGAGAAACGGCATTCCCAATCTGAGCGCGCTGCAGGCTTTCGAGGCATCGGCACGGCTGGGCAGTTTTTCCCGCGCGGCCGAGGAACTGTCCCTGACCCATAGCGCCGTCTACCGGCAGGTCGCCAGCCTGGAGGCGCGGCTGGGCGTGCAGTTGTTCACCCGGGTGCGACGCCGCATTGCGCTGACCGAACACGGCGCCGAGTACGCGGGGCGGATCCGTCACCATCTGGATCAGATCGAGAAGGACACTTTTGGCCTGGTCAGTCGCACCGGCATGGGCCGCAGCATCCATATCGCGGTCGTGCCCACGCTGGCGACCACCTGGCTGATTCCCCGGCTGCCCGATTTCCAGCGCGCCCACCCGGACATCACCGTGAGCCTGTCGGTGCGCACGCTGCCCTTCCAGTTCAAGGACCAGCCCTTCGACGGCGCGCTGTATCACGGCGATGGCCTGTGGCCGGGCACCCAGGGCGCGCTGCTGTTCCCCGAGCGCGAGTTGGTGCCGGTGTGCGCGCCCGAGCTGGCCGCGCGCATCACCGGCCGAGGCGCCGAGGCGCTGGCCGGCCTGACGCACCTGCACCTGAGCTCGCGGCCGGACGCCTGGCGTCAGTGGTACGCGGCCAATCAGTACCTGTATGGTCCGCAGGCGGCGGGCGGGCCGCGCTACGAACTGTTCACGATGGTGATGGCGGCGGTGCAGGCCGGACTGGGCGTGGGCCTGATGCCGCGTTTCCTGGCGCAGCCCGCGCTGGACCAGGGGGCGCTGGCCTTGCCCGTGCCGCAATCGCTGACCGTCAGCCAGGGCTACTTCTTCGGCTATCCGCAGCGCAGCGAGCGCTCGGAAGCGCTCAAGCTGTTCGAGGCCTGGCTCCAGGCCGCGGCGGCGGGCGTGGGCGCGCGTTGAATGCGTAGAATGTGCGCCAGTCTTCTTCCCATGCCGCCTTCATGACTGAGACCCGCGCGCCGCTCGCTTCCCAGGCCGACATCGACGCTTTCATCGACGCCGTCTGGCTGGAGGACGGCCTGTCCGCCAATACGCTGGCGGCCTATCGGCGCGACCTGACCGGCTTCGCGCGCTGGCTGGAAGACCCGGAAAGCTACGCGCGCGAGATGGCCGACCGCTACGGCGAGGCGGCCGGCGGCCAGGCGCTGCCGGCCGGGCCGGCCAGGACGCTGGCGCAGGCCGGCAAGGCCGACATCGAAGCCTGGTTCGCGTTCCGCCACGAAGAGACCCGCGCGGCCACGGCCAACCGGCGGCTGGCGGCGCTGCGCCGCTTCTACGCCTGGGCCTTGCGCGAGCATCGCGCCGAGCGCGATCCCTGCCTGACGCTGGAGGCGGCCAAGCAGGCGCCGCGCATGCCCAAGATCCTGTCGGAGGCGCAGGTGGATGCCTTGCTGCGCGCCCCCGACCTGGAACAGCCCCGTGGCCTGCGCGACCGGGCCATGCTGGAAACGCTGTACGCCACCGGCCTGCGCGTGTCCGAGCTGGTCGGCGTGCGCGCGCTGGATGTGAGCCTGAACGAGGGCGTGGTCCGCGTGGTGCTGGGCAAGGGCGGCAAGGACCGGCTGGTGCCGCTGGGCGCCGAGGCGGCGCACTGGATCGACCAGTATCTGGCGCGCGCCCGTCCCGAGCTGGCCGCCGGGCGCGTCAGCGACGCGCTCTTCATCACCGGCCGTGGCGAGGCCATGACGCGCCAGGCGTTCTGGCAGCTTGTCAAGAAATACGCGGTGCTGGCCGACGTGCGCGCGCCGCTGTCGCCGCACGTGCTGCGGCACGCCTTCGCCACGCATCTGCTGAACCACGGCGCCGATCTGCGCGTGGTGCAGATGTTGCTGGGCCATGCCGATATCTCCACCACGCAGATCTACACCCACGTCGCGCGCGAGCGCCTGAAGGCGCTGCACGCGGCCCACCATCCCCGAGGCTGAGCGACGACCCGCCGCCTATTTTCCTTCCCATCCCGATCCATGAGCAAAGCCCGCCACGTTTCCGAAACGCCCGCCACGCAGTTCCTCAAGCAGAACAAGGTGGCCTACACGGAGCACACCTACGACTACGTGGACCATGGCGGCGCGGGCGAGGCCGCGCGCCAGTTGGGGCTGGACCCGCACGCGGTGGTCAAGACGCTGGTGATGGAGGACGAGGCCGCGCGTCCGCTGATCGTGGTCATGCACGGCGATCGCGAAGTCTCCACCAAGAATCTGGCGCGCCAGGCCGGGCTGAAAAAGGTCGCGCCCTGCCATCCCGACGTGGCGCAGCGGCATTCCGGCTATCAGGTCGGCGGCACGTCGCCGTTCGGCACGCGCAAGCGCATGCCGGTCTGGGTCGAGGCCGAGGTGCTGGATTACCCAGTGGTCTATATCAACGGCGGCCGTCGCGGTTATCTGGTCGGCATCGATCCCAAGGTGCTGGTCAGCCTGCTGGACGCCAAGCCCGTGACCGTCGCGCTGGAATAGGGGGCGTTCGACGCGTGGTAGCGGGATACCACCCGCGCCGGCGCGAGCAAGGCCACAATGGGCCGCAGGCAGAAGAACCGGCGTTGAAGCCGGCGCCCAGCCCCCATCCCCAGGAGACGAGAATGAGCAAGACTTTGCTGATGCTGGTCGGCGACTACGCCGAAGACTACGAAACCATGGTGCCGTTCCAGACGCTGCAGGCGGTCGGCTACGCGGTGCATGCCGTGTGTCCGGGCAAGAAGGCCGGCGAATCCGTGGCCACCGCGATCCATGATTTCGAAGGCGCGCAGACCTACAGCGAGAAGCGCGGCCACAATTTCGCGCTGAACTACGACTTCGACCGCGTCGAGCCGTCCTCCTACGCAGGGCTGGTGATTCCCGGCGGCCGCGCGCCGGAATACCTGCGCCTGAACGACAAGGTACTGGATATCGTGCGGGCCTTCGACCAGGCGAAAAAGCCGATCGCGGCCGTGTGCCACGGCGCGCAGCTGCTTGCGGCCGCCGGCATCCTGAAGGGACGCACCTGCTCGGCCTATCCGGCCTGCGCGCCCGAGGTGCGGCTGGCGGGCGGCACCTATGCCGAGATCGCCATCGATCAGGCCCATACCGACGGTAATCTGGTGACCGCGCCGGCCTGGCCCGCGCATCCGGCCTGGCTGGCCCAGTTCCTGGCCGTGCTTGGCACGAAGATCACGCATTGAGCTGAACGCGCCGCGGGCCATGTGCGGCGCGGTCACCAGATTACCGTCGGTATGGGCCTGATCGATGGCGATCTCGGCAT
>NZ_JCBANH010000148.1:0-9382 GCF_059760925.1 Achromobacter sp. 1011791174 | reverse complement strand
CCCTCCGCCCCCGCCTCCGTTCACTGCCCTTCGATCACGCTGTCCAGGAACTGCCGCGTACGGGCTTCCCTGGGCTGGCTGAACAGCGTGGCGGACTCCGCGTCCTCGACGATATTGCCTTCGTCGAAGAACAGCGTGCGGTCCGAGCTGCGCTCGGCGAACTTCATCTGGTGGGTGACGATGATCATGGTCATGCTGCGGCGCGCGGACAGGTCGCGCAGGATCTGCAGGATGCCGCCCACCAGCTCGGGATCCAGCGCCGACGTCACCTCGTCGAACAGCATGATCTCCGGACACATGGCCAGGGCCCGCGCAATGCCCACGCGCTGCTTCTGGCCGCCGGACAGCTGCGCGGGATAGGTGTCCAGCTTGTCGCCCAAGCCCACCATCTCCAGGTATTCGACGCCGCGCTCGCGCGCCTGCTCGCGGCTCAGGCCCTGTACCCGCAGCGGCGCCTCCATGGTGTTGCCCAGCGCGGTCATGTGGGGAAACAGGTTGAAGTGCTGGAACACCATGCCGATCTTGCCGCGCACCTTGCGCAAGTGAGGCGAATGCAGCCCCGCCGGCTTGCCGCCGGCGTCTGTCCACATGGGCACGCCGTCGATCTCGATCTCGCCGCCGCTGGGCCGCTCCAGCGTCATCAATACGCGCAGCAAGGTCGACTTGCCCGAGCCGGACGGGCCGATCACGGCCACGGTCTGGCCGGACGGGATCTCCAGATTGATGCCCTTGAGCACCTCCAGATCGCCGTAGCGCTTGCGCAGGTCGCGGATGTTCACACTGGCGCTCATCGTTTTCCTCCATGGCGTTGCAGGCGGGTTTCCAGCCCGCGCACGCCCCAGGCCGCCAGCAGGCTCAACGCCAGGAACAGCGCGCCCACCAGGGTCAGGGGCTCGGTGTAGCGGAACGTGGCCGAGCCGAGCATCTTGCTCTGCTGCAACAGCTCCACCACCGTGATGGCCGACAGCAAGGGCGTGTCCTTGAACATGGCGACCAGATAGTTGCCCAATGCAGGCACCACCGGCGGAATCGCCTGCGGCAGCACCACGTCCACCGCCGTGCGCCAGCGCGGCAGGTTCAGAGCGATGGCTGCCTCGGTCTGCCCCCTGGGCACGGCTTCGATGCCGGCGCGGTACACCTCGGCGCAATAGGCGGCGTAGTGCAGGCCCAGCGCCAGCACCCCGGTGGCCAGCGGCGACATGCGCAAGCCGGTCAGCGGCAGGACATAGAACAGGAAGTACATCTGCACCAGCAGCGGCGTGCTGCGCACGAACTCGATCACGAAGGCCGCCGGCCATGACACCAGCCGCAGCCGGGAGCGTCGCAGCAGCGCCAGCGCCAGGCCGAGCGTGACGGCCACCAGCATGCCCAGCACGGTCGCCTGGATCGTGACGACCAGGGCGGCGCCCAGCGTGGGCAGGATTTCAAGCGCGTATGACCAGTCGAATATCGGCGTCATCGGATGCGCAGCCTCCGTTCAAGCAGGCGCACGCCCGCGGTGATCAGCAAGGCCACGGCGAAGTACATCAGCAGCATCAGGCTGAAGATCTCGGTGGTGCGCAAGGTCTCGCTGCGCAGCAGCTGGCCTCGGAAGGTCAGGTCGGTGATGGTCACCAGCGACACCAGCGCGGTGTTCTTGAGCAGTTCGATCAACAGATTGCCTGCCGGCGGCAGCATGGCCGGCACGGCCTGCGGCAAGACCAGCCGCCGCAGGATCTGCCCGCGCGTGAAGTTCAGCGCCACGCCCGCCTCGCGCTGGCCCGGCGGCACGGCCCGGATCGCGCCGCGCACCACCTCGGCGCCATCGGCGCCGGCGTTCAGACCCAGCACCACGATGCCGACCAGCATGGCGGGCAATTGCAGGCCGAACAGCGGCAGCACGAAGTAGAACCAGAACAGCTGCACCAGCGCGGAGGTGCCACGGAATACCTCGACGTAGACGGAGGCCAGCCAGCGCAGCGGACGCCGCGTCGACAGACGGCCGACGCCCGCGACCACGGCCAGCGGCGCGGCCAACGCGGCGGCGCCCGCCATGACTTGCAGCGTCACGCCCAGCCCGTCCAGCAGCGGCGGCGCCAGCTCGCCCAGGGTCTCGATCCAGCTCGTCATGGCGCCACCCTCACTGGCCCGCGCACAGCTTGGCCGCCGTCATGCCCTTGGGCAGCTCCTCGGCCGTGAAGCCGAAGGGCGCGACCAGTTTCTTGTGCTCCTCGGTGCCCAGGAACTTGGCCAGCTCGGCGTTGAACGCGTCGACGAAGGCCTGGTCTTCCTTGCGGAAGGCATAGGCGCCATAGCCGCGCACGCCCTTGCCGTCGATCACCGGATCGGTGAAGGGCTCGGCCTTTTCCAGGCCGCTGTCCTTGCCGGCCTTGCCCATCAGGTCGTTCACGGTCAGCGCGGTGGCGGCATAGGCGTCGGCGCGCCCGGCCTGCACGCCGGCCAGCGCGCTCACCGCGTCGGGAAACACGATGGTGCGGTCAGGCGGCACCTTGAGGCTGGCGGCGTAGTCCGATTCGATCGCGCCCACCACCACGCCCAGCCTGGCGTTGGGGTTCCTGGCCGCATCCTCGTAGCTGTGCAGGTTCTTGGGATTGCCCTGCTTGACCAACAGGGCCTGGCTCACGCCATAGGTGGGATTGGAGAACGCCGCCTGGCGGCAGCGTTCGGGCGTCACGTACATGCCGGCGGCGATGATGTCGAAACGTTTGGCCTGCAGGCCGGGAATCAATGAGCCGAACTCGGTCAGCACGCCCTCGACCTGGTTGATGCCCATGCGCTTGAGCACGACCCGGGCGATTTCGACGGACTCGCCCGTCACCTCGGCGCGCTGGCTGTCCATGTACGCAAACGGCGCCTCGTTGGCGTAACCGATGCGGATCTTGCCGGCCGCCTTGGCCGCCTCCAGCGTGCTGACGGCTCCCTTGGCGCCCGCTGAGCCGGCCTGGCTGTCGGAACCGGAGTCCGAGCAGCCTGTCAGCCCGGCTGCGCCCAGGACCAGCAGCATGCCTGCCAGCCAGGCGTGGCGGCGGGAAGCGCGCGGCAGAGTGGTCTCGCTCATCGTTTTCTCCCATGTCGCAATGTCTTCGCTAGAAATCATACGTCAATAAATGATTTCATCACTAATCATATGAACATAAAAAAGCAGGCCGAGGCCTGCTTGGATAGTCGCCGCCCTGGGCAGCGGCGGCGAATGCGAGGGATCGCTACAAGACGTGTCCTTATTGCCCGGCGTAGGAGAAACGGCCGTTCTTGACCACGCCCATCACGCGCGCACGCTCGTCGAAGCCCTGGTGATCGTCCTTGGAAATATTGAACACGCCATTGGGCACGGCCAGGTCGCGGGTCGACTCCAACGCGTCGCGCAGCGCCTTGCGGAATTCCGGCGTGCCGGGCTTGGCGCCGCCCTTCAGGGCGCGGGCCACGGCCGAATCCAGCAGCATCCATGCGCCGTAGGCGTCGCCGGCGAACTGGGTCAGCGTATGGGCGCCGTACTGGGCTTCATACTTGTCCGCGAACGCGACCGCCACCTGCTTGACCGGATTGGAATCGGGCAACTCGCGCGCCACCACGCCGGGGCCGGTGGGAAACAGCGTGCCTTCCACGTCCTTGCCGCCGACCTGCAGGAATTCCAGCGTACCGATGCCGTGCGTCTGGTAGATGACGCCGCCATAGCCGCGTTCGAGCAGCGTCTTCTGCGGCAGGGCCGAGGGCGTGCCGGCGCCGGCGATCAGCACCGCGTCGGGCTTGGCGGCGATGAGCTTGAGCACCTGGCCCATCACCGACGCGTCGGTGCGCTGGAAGCGTTCCTGCGCCACGATCTTCAGGTCGGCGCCGGCGGCGGCGCTGAATTCCTTCCACCAGCTGTCGCCATAGGAATCGGCGAAGCCGATGAAGGCCACGTTCTTCAGGCCCTTCTTCTTCATGTCCTGGACCAGGGCGGTGGCCATCAGCGAGTCGTTCTGCGGCATCTTGAAGGCCCAGGCGCGCTTGGGATCGGACAGCGGCTCGACAATCACGCTGGAGGCCGCCAACGCGATCATCGGCGTGCCGGTCTCGGCCAGCACATCCAGGCCGGCCAGCGCGGCCGCCGTGATGTTGGGGCCGACGATGGCGTCGACCTTGTCCTCCGAGGTCAGCTTGCGCATGTTCTTCACGGCGCGGCTCACATCGGTGCCGTCGTCCAGCACCACGTAGCGGGCGGGCTGTCCGCCCAGCGTGGCCGGCCACAGCCGGACCGCGTTGTTGGTCTGGATACCGATGGCCGCGGCGGCGCCGGTGGTGGACACATCCACCCCTATCACGATTTCGGCATGGGCGGACAGGGCGGGAACGGACAGGACGGCGACGCAGGCGAGGCGCGCGAGCAGGCGGGACATGACAGCGGATCTCATGAAAAGCAAAAGGCCGGTACGGCAAAAACGGGCACGGGGATAGTAGCCCAAACCGGCGGCGTCCCTTGCGCGGCGCATCCGGGCGCGCGCGGCGTGGCGACTGCCTCGCGTCTTCAGTTCATCGGGTTCGCGCCCGTGCGGTTCTCGTAGACCAGCGCCGCCAGCGTCAGGTCCTCCAGCGCGCTGCCGACCGCCTTGAATACGGTGATCTCGCGCGCGTCGCGGCGGCCCGGCGCCTTGCCCGACACCAGATCCGCCAGCGTGCCGCGCAGGTCTTCGCGCTTCAGCACGCCGGCCTGGAACGCGGCCAGCAGGTCGCCGGCCTTGGTCGGCGCTTCATCGGTGTCCACATAGACGGACGTGCCGTCGAAGCAGGCCGTGTCGGTTTCGATCATGTCGGGCTTGAAGCTGCCGATCAGGTCCAGGTGCGTGCCGGGTTGCAGCCAGGCGCCATGCACCAGCGGCACGGTGGACAAGGTGGCGCAGCTGACAATGTCCGCCTGCCGCACCGCCGCTTCCAGATCCTCGGTCGCGGCCGCGTCGTACCCCTGCGCGCGCAGCTCCTCGGCCAGCGCCTGCGCGCCGGCCGCCCGCAGGTTCCACACCAGCACCTTGCGGATCGGCCGGACCGCGCGCATCGCCTGCGCCAGCAATCCGGCGATGCGGCCGGAGCCCACGATCAGCAACACGGCGGCGTCCGGCCGCGCCAGGTACGAAGCGCCCAGCGCCGCCGCGCCGGCGGTGCGGAACACCGTGACGATGTCGCCGTCGACCTGCGCCAGCGGCACGCCGCTGCGGGCGCTGTACAGGTTATAGGTCGCGTGCAGGCCCGGCAGCGACTGGCGCGTGTTCTCGGGAAAGATATTGATCACCTTCACGCCGAAATAACCGCGTTCGTTCCAGGCCGGCATGATGAGCGAGGTGCCATGCGCGCCGCCGGACTCGATCGCGTGCACATGGCGGGCCGGCACGTGAGCGCCTTGCGCGAAGGCCTCGCGCAAGGCGGGGATGGCCTGTTCGAAGGACAGCGCGCCGCGGGTTTTTTCCGTGTCGATCACCAGCATCTTGATTCCGCACCTGTATGTAATTGTTCGAGGGCCAGTGTGACGGCGCGCGCGCCTGCTGGCAAGCGCATCGCCGCGCGCGCACTCGATGTCGATGCAATGGCGCGGGCTTGCGGTTACATCGGCTTGCCCGGGCCCGCGTCCGGTCGCCGTAACATGACTGCCAGGCTTCGCCGCAACGGCGCACCGGCGTGGCGGACGCCTCCCCTTTTCCCTGATGAAGGAGTCTACCCATGAAGAAAACCGCAACCGCCGCCTGGTCGGGCGATCTGAAGACCGGCAAGGGCACGATCTCCACGCAAAGCGGCGCGCTCAAGGAACAGCCTTACGGCTTCAACACCCGCTTCGGCGACACGCCCGGCACCAATCCCGAGGAACTGCTGGGCGCGGCCCATGCCGGCTGCTTCACCATGGCGCTGTCCAACATCCTGGCCGAGGCCGGCATGGTTGCCCAGCGACTGGACACCAAGGCGGAGGTCACGCTGGACAAGGCCGACGGCGGCTTCGCCATCACCGCCGTGCACCTGACCGTGGAAGCCGTCATCCCGGGCGCCAGCGCCCAGGCCTTTGAAGACGCGGCCCGCAAGGCCGAGACCGGCTGCCCGGTGTCCAAGGTCCTGAAGGCGAAGATCACCATGGACGCGCGACTGAAGGCCTGAGGCCGGTCCGCCGCCCCGCGCCTGCCCCGGCCAGCCGGGGCGCGCCGCCCGCCGCATCATTGGACCGCCCTATCCCGGGCTTGGCGAAAATCAATTTGACGGGCGTTCTGCCTAAGAGAATAATGAGAACCATTCTCAGGAGTGGTTCATGACCGGACTCATCGTCGCGATGTCGGGCGGCAAATCCGCCCTGGCGCAGAACGCCCAGCTGTCCGCCAGCATGCGGCGCATGGTCGGCTCGGGCCTGCTGGTCGCCGTCGGCTACATCGACCCGGGCAACTGGGCCACCGACATCGCCGGCGGCAGCGGCTTCGGCTACGGCCTGCTGTCGGTGGTCATCGCATCCGCGCTGCTGGCCCTGGGCTTCCAGGTGCTGGTGTCGCGGCTGGCGCTGGCCACGGGCCAGGATCTGGCCACCCTGACCGCGCGCCACCTCTCCCCCCGCATGGCCAAGGCCGCCTGGCTGGCCGGCGAGGCCGCCATTCTCGCGACCGCGCTGGCCGAGCTGGTCGGCGGCGCCATCGCGCTGCGCCTGCTGTTCGGCCTGCCCCTGCTGGGCGGCGTGGCGGTGACAGGCGTCGGCACCTTCGCCGTACTGGCGCTGACGCGCGGCAACGCCGACCGCCACGAACGCGTCATCGCCGTGCTGCTGGCCATCGTGGCCGCATCGTTCGTGTTTTTGCTGTTCAAGGCCAATCCCGCCTGGATCGAGGTCGCGCAAGGCGTCGCCCGGACCGGCGGCGCGCTGCGCGATCCGCAGGGCTTCCTGATCGCGCTGGGCATCCTGGGCGCGACGCTGATGCCGCACAACCTCTACTTGCATTCGGGCTCGCTGGCCGAACGCGCCCGCAGCCTGCCTGCGGACGCGCGCGACATCGCGATGCGCGTGGCGCGCAATGACACCGCGCTGTCGCTGGGCGTGGCCATGCTGATCAACGCGGCCATCATGATCGTGGCCGCCGCATCCCTGTCCGGCCCCGGCCTCATCGTCTCCAGCCTGGACGACGCCCACGCGGCCATCGGCCACACGCTGGGCGCGGGCGCAGCCATCATCTTCGCGGTGGCGCTGTATGCCGCGGGGCAAAGCTCCACCATCACCGGGGTGCTGGCCGGCCGCATCCTGTCGCGCGGCTTCCAGGCCGGCAGTAACTGGTCCGATCGTCGCCGCGCGCTGGCCACCCGGCTGATCGCGGGCGCGGCCGCGGCGGGCCTGCTCGGCTACTCGGGCGGCCAGGATCCCGACGGGTTGCTGGTGCTGAGCCAGGTGATCCTGAGCCTGGCCCTGCCCTTCGCGCTGGCGCCGCTGGTGCTGCTGGCCTGCCGCAAGTCCATCATGGGCCGGCACGCGCTGCGCGGCGCCTGGGCCTGGGCTGCCATCGCGGCCACCGTCGGCATCATCGCGTTGGATGGCTATCTGCTGGCCGATACCTTGCTGTAACGCGGCATCCGCGCGCAACCGCGTCATGGCAAACAAAAAAGACGCCAGCATCGCGCTGGCGTCTTTTTCACTTGCCCTTGCGGGAGGCGTCCCGATAGGCAGAAATCACCGGATGGTGCCGGCGTCCGGCATCCATGTCATGCAGCATCTCGCCCAAGGCGCCGCCGAAGGCCGCCATGCGCAGCTTCAGCCGCCGCCAGGCCTGGCGTCCGAAGGGCCCGTCCGACAAGGCTTGCGCCTGGATGGCTTCCTGGATCAGGGTCCGTTCCAGCTCGTCGGACATGCGTGCATGCTTCAACGTGGCATCGCTCATGATTCTCTCCCGGAGAACTCACGACTAGGAACCAGCATCAGCCCATGCTAGATCCGCGTGACCCGCGCCGCAATGCAATTTTCCTATCAGATTTTCATCTCTTGCTTAATGCGGACTAGCCCCTAAACCTATCGAACTAGACCGGCCGCGCCTTAATCGCCCGCGCGCCGCGGCGCAACATCCGGCGTCGGACCGACCCAGGCGTCGATCAGCCGTCCGGCGGCCTGGGCCAGTTGCCCGGCGGGTCCGCCCTCGTGGAACAGCTGGCTGGATACGAACGCCCCTTCGAGCAGCAACAGCAGGCCGTCGCCCAGCGCCTGCGGATCGGTCGCGCCCATGCCGCGCGCCATGTCGGCCAGCCGCCGGCGCAGCTCGACCTTGTGCTCGACGGCCACGGCGCGCGCCGGATGCGGATCCTCCGGGTATTCGACGGCGGCGTTGGTCAGGCCGCAACCCCGGTAGCCGGCCTGCACGGCGCGCTGGCTCAGCCCGGTCAGGTAGGCCATCAGCTGCGCCCTCGGATCGCCCGGATGCGCGTCGCAGGCGGCGTTGAAGCGCCCCCAGAACTCGGCGTCGTAGTCGCGCAGATAGGCGGCCGCCAGCTCGTCCTTGGACGCGAAGCTGCGGTACAGGCTGGGCTTGGTCACCCCGGCCTGGGTGACGATGGCGTCCACGCCCACGGCGCGGATGCCGTCGCGATAGAACATTTCCCTGGCGGTGCGGCGTATCCGGTCCGCCGCCAGCAGCGGCTTGTCCGGGGATTGCGCGTCCGCCGCGCCGGCGGCCGGACGCTTGCGCGCAACGGTGGATTTGCTGGCCATGTGTCGCTCCTGTGCAAAGAAGGGCCGCCCGGTCGCGCAAAAACAACTTGACGGCGTTACTAACCGGTACGTACGATTCGCACATCTCAACACGTACCGGTCAGTAACATGAGTATACCCCACCCCCCATTCCCGTTCCGCCGCGCCGGCCAGCGGTACGCCTTCGTGGTCGTCGCGGTGATCTTCCTGTCGCTGCTGGTGTCGGCCGGCCTGCGGTCCACGCCCAGCGTGCTGCTGGTGCCGCTGGAGGAATCCTTCGGCTGGAGCCGCAGCTCGATTTCATTCGCCGCCGCGCTGGGGATCTTCCTCTATGGCCTGGTCGGTCCCTTCGCCGCCGCCGCGATGGAACACTTCGGCCTGCGCCGGGTGCTCATTGGCGCGCTGAGCCTGATGGCCGTGTCCAGCGCGGCCAGCGCCTATATGACCGAACCCTGGCACCTGCTGCTGAGCTGGGGCGTGTTCTCGGGCATCAGCTCGGGCGCGGTCGCCATCGTGCTGGGCGCCACGGTCGTGAATCGCTGGTTCAGCGCCCATCGCGGACTGGTGATGGGCCTGCTGACCGCCAGCGCCGCGACCGGCACGCTGGTGTTCCTGCCTGCCCTGGCCGCGCTGGCTTCCTCCGGCGACTGGACCCGCGTGGTCTGGGCCGTGGCCGCGGCCGATCCGGCACCAGCCACCAGGCCAGCGGCACCAGGG
>NZ_JCBANH010000147.1:0-9491 GCF_059760925.1 Achromobacter sp. 1011791174 | reverse complement strand
CCCTCGCCATGCCCGCCAAGTCGCCTCCCCCCGCCAAACCCACCAGCGCCGAACTCGATATATTGCAGGCTATCTGGGATACCGGGCCCGCCACGGTCAAGCAGGTCCACGCCCACATGGCGGCGGAACGCGAGGACCTGAGCCATGCCAACGTGCTCAGGCAGATGCAGATCATGCATACCAAGGGCCTGCTGACGCGCGACGAGAGCGAGCGTTCGCATGTCTATGCTGCCGCGCAGAGCCAGAAGGCCACGCAGGGCGGCTTGCTGAAGGATCTGATCCGCAAGGCCTTCGCCGGATCCGGCAAGGCGCTGGTGCTGGCCGCCCTGCGTGAAGGGCATGTGAGCAAGCGCGACCGGGCCGAGATCGAGGCGCTGCTGCGCGAGGAAAGCAAGGACGAGCCGCGCGGGGACAAGCGGTGAGCGGGCTGGTGCTGGGCGGCGCCTGGGCGCTGGGCACGGCCTTGCCGGCGTTTCTCTGGCAAGCCTTGGGCATCCATTGCGCCATGGCCGCGCTGCTGTCGCTGACCCGGCCGCGGGATGCGCGGCTGCGCTACGCGCTGTGCTGCGCCGGGCTGCTGCTGTGCGTGGCGATGTTCGCCGCCGATGTGGCGCATGCCTATCGCGCGTTGCCGGCGGCGGGGCCGGCGGACGCCGCGTCGCCGCTCTGGTCGGGAACGTGGCCGCTGTGGTGCGCCATGGCCTGGCTGGGCGGCGCGGCGCTGGCCGCCTTGCGCGTCTGGGCCGGCATGGCGTGGCTGCGGCGCCTGCTGCGCGCCAGCCAGCCCTGGACGGACGCGGCCTGGCAAGCCCGCGTCGCCGGCCTGGCGCGCCGCATGCGCCTGCGGCGAGAGGTGGGCCTGCGTCTCGTGCGGGGGCTTTGCACGCCGATGACGGCCGGCTGGTTCAAGCCGGTGCTGCTGGTGCCGGCGAACCTGGTCACCGGCATGCCGCCGGACCTGCTGGAGGCCTTGCTGGCCCATGAGCTGGCCCATGTGCGCCGGCACGATTATCTGGTGAACCTGCTGCAGTTCGCGGCCGAGATCCTGTTGTTCTTTCATCCCACGGTCTGGTGGCTGTCGCGGCGCATCCGCATCGAGCGCGAACGCATCGCGGACGACATGGCCGCCGCGCTTATCGGTCAACCGCGCCGGTTGGCGCTTGCCTTGAACGCCTTGAGCCAGGATGCCGACGCCGCGCCCGCGCCGGTGGCGCCGGCCGCGCGCGACGGCGATCTGCTGGACCGCATACGCCGCCTGACCCGGCCCGACAGCCTGCCGGCGCGCCGCGCCGTGGCCATGCCGGCGCTGGCCGCCATGCTGGCCGTGGCGATCGCCGGCGCCGGGGTCCAGGCCGGTCCGGCGGACGACGGCCGCGCCGACGCGGCCCGCCGGGCGCTGGCGCAATTGCCGGGCATCGACGCCCTGATCCAGTCCAGCGGCGCGTCGCATGTGCTGGTGCTGGACGCGCGTTCGGGCGACACGCTGGTCGGGGTGGCCGAGAACGAGGCTGTGCCCATCGCCTCGCTGACCAAGCTGATGACGGCGATGGTGCTGCTGGACGCGGCGCCCGACCTGTCTCAGCCGGTCCGCATCGACGAGCGCGACGCCGAGGCGGCGCGGGGCGGGGCGTGGCAGTTGCCGGTGGGGGCGGTCGCCCCGTTGGACACCATGCTGAAGCTGGCCTTGATGTCGTCGGACAATCGCGCCGCGCACGCGCTGGCGCGCAGCTATCCGGGCGGCGAGGCGGCCTTCGCGCGGGCCCTGCGGCGCAAGGTCGCCGCGTTGGGGCTGGAACACGCCCGCTTCGAGGACGCCATGGGGGTCTCGCCGTCCAATCGCGCCAGCGCTGCCGATATCGGCAGGATCGTGAGCGCCGCCACGGCCTATCCGCAGATCGCGCTGGACACCACGTCGCTGGACGAGTCCGTGGGCATGGATGCCGGCGCGATTCAGTACCGCAACACCAATCCGCTGGTCGGACGGCAGGGCTGGGACATCCGCCTGTCCAAGACCGCGACGTCGGCCGAGGCCGGACGTTGCCTGGCCATGCGGGTGCAGGCCGGGGGCCGCGAACTCACGCTGGTGCTGCTGAACGGGCGGGCATTGCCCGCCTGAAGCGCCGGCCGCGCCCCGCAGGGCTGCCCTGAAGAATTTCCAACCACGCTTCATTCACCATGCCTACACGCAGCCCCTTGCGCACGCTCGCCGCCGCGCTGTCTCTTTCCGCCCTTTGCCTGCCCGCGCAGGCCCGCATGCTCTGCACCGTCGTGGCCGACGTCGCGGACGGACGCATCGTGTTCCAGGACGGCACGCAGGACGCCTGCGCGGCCCGCTATACGCCGGCGTCGACCTTCAAGCTCGCCATCGCCCTGATGGGCTACGACGCCGGCATTCTGCAGGACGCGCATGCGCCGGTCTGGGATTACCAGCCGAGCTACCCGGACTGGGGCGGCGACGACTGGCGCAAGCCTGTCGATCCGACGCACTGGATCAAGTACTCCGTTTTCTGGTATTCGCAGCAGATAGGCGAGAAGCTGGGCCTGGCGCGCCTGCAGCAATACACGACCGCGTTTGGCTACGGCAACCAGGATGTGTCGGGCCACCCGGGAAAGAACAATGGCACGCGGGGCGCCTGGCACGTATCGTCGCTGCGGATCTCGCCGCTGGAACAGCTCGATTTCCTGCGCAGGCTGGCAAGGCGGCAACTGCCGGTCAAGCCGCAGGCCTATGACATGGCGGAGATCCTGTTCGACGCAGGGGTCGATGCGGATGGCTGGAAGATCCATGGCAAGACGGGCACGGGATCGCCGGGCAGCTTCGGCGATTACGACCGCGAACACGCCTATGGTTGGTATGTGGGCTGGGCCCGCAAGAACGGTCGCGAGCTGGTCTTCGCCCGGTTGATCCAGGACGAGAAGGCGGCGAGGCCGAACGCCGGCATGCGCGCGCGCGAGCAACTGCTGGCCGGGTTGCCGGGCTGGCTGGGCGCGGCCGGACAGCGCTGAGGCCGCGATGATCGCTCACGCGCGCGATGCGCGGATCGACATGCTGCGCGGCGTGTCCATCCTGCTGGTGCTGCTGCATCACTTCAACATTCCCTATTCGTTGAAGGACACGGGGTTGGCCGCGTTGCTGGGCTGGCCGTTCCTGCACGCGCTCGCGCGCAACGGCAACTATGGCGTGACGATGTTCTTTGTGGTGTCGGGTTTCCTGATCACGCGCAACGCGTTGGACAGATGGGGCGGGCTGGACCGCATCCGGCCTGGGGCGTTCTACGCACTGCGGGCGGCGCGCATCCTGCCCTGCCTGCTGCTGGCCTTGCTGACGGTCGATGCGCTGGCCCTGGCCGGCGTGCCGATCTTCGGCAACCGGGCGGACGCGGCCGTGTCGCTGTGGACGGTCAATGCCGCCGCGCTGACGGCCTGGGTGAACGTGCTGATCGTTCAGCATGGCTGGATCAACTATCCGCTGGGCGTGCTGTGGTCGCTGTCTGTCGAGATGGCGTTCTACCTGTTGTTCCCGCTGGCCTGCCTGGCGCTGCGCAGGGGCTGGGCGCTGGCCGCGCTGGCGGCTGGGCTCATCGTCGCGGGGCCGCTGTACCGCCTGGCCAGCCAGGGCGAGGCCGGGGCGTATCTGTATGGCTATGCGGCCTGCTTCGACGCCATTGCCATGGGCTGCTGCGCTGCCGTGCTGGCGCGGCGCGGCCGGTTCGCCGTCCTTGGACGTCCGGCCGTGCGCGCGATCATCGGCGCGGCCATGGCGGGGCTGTACCTGGCCTGGTCCATCGGCCAGAGCAATGTGCTGGGCACGACCGCGATGGCGTTCGGCACGGCCTTGCTGCTGCTGGGCGGGGCCACGGCGTCAAGGGCGCATGCCCGGCCCTTGCGCGCGCTGGCCGCCTGTGGTCGGCTCAGCTACGAGATCTACCTGTTCCATCTGGTGGTTCTGGGCCTGATCCGGGGTTGGGCGCCGCCGGCGCTGGCGTCGGGCGACGCGCGGGTCGCGTTGCTGGCGGTCTATCTGGCGGCGTCCTGCGCGGCCGGCTGGCTGGTGGCGCGGTGGTGGTCGGAGCCGGCCAACGCCGCGCTGCGTCTGCACACTAGGGCGTGAACTCGGCGCCGGTGTAGCCGCCGTCGATCTCCAGGCCGCCGGCCAGCCTGCCCGACCAGTCGTCCAGGGCGCGGCGTTCTTCCGCCGTGACGCCGGCGCCCAGCGCCAGGCGCAGCGAGGCCGCTTGCTCCAGGCCGTAGCGGGTGACGGCGCCGACCGCCAGCCGGCCGGCGGCATGGTCGGCCGCCGCCCGCTCCACGCACAGGCCGGAGTCGGCCAGTGCCGAGGCCAGATAGACCCGGGGATCGCGCGCCACCCAGTCGATCACGTTGCCGATCTGCCAGATGCCGGTTTCTCGGCAGGCGCGCGACACGCCATCGCGGCCGCCGTCCATCATGGCGAAGACCACACGCGCGTCGCGCGCGGCAAGCGCCCGGGCCCATTCGTGCGCCCGCTCGGGATCATGCTGGTTGCCGCAGAAACCGGTGAGCGGATCGCGGCCGCTGGCGCGGCGCACGCCGTCGGCATACGCGGCGCGCCCCTTCAGGCCGGGGCGCACGCGTTCGCCGGACAGGTGAGCCGCGCGACCGTCCGCCGCGCGCAGGCCGGCCAGCACGCCGGCCAGGAAGGCGCTGTGTTCCTGCAGGATTTCGTAGGACGCGACGTTGGGCGCGGTCAGGCTGCCCTGGGTGACGGCGAACTGCGTGCGCGGAAAGCGCGGCGCCACCTCGGCCACGGGCGCATCGCCCTGGCCGCCATGTGCGATCAGCAGGTCCAGCCCCGGTTCGCACAGCGCGGCGATGCGCGCGGCGCGAGCTTGCGGATCGGTATCTGCGATCCATTCGATCCGCAGCGGCTGGCCGGCGCGCTCGGCGCGGCGCGCGCCCTCGACCGCGGCTTCGTTGAAGCCGCCTCGGCCCGGATGGCCAAACAGCGCCAGCACGCGGCGGGCGCTCACAGGCTGGCTCCGGTGGCGCGCACCACGGGTTCCCAGGCCTGGGCCTGGCGACGCACGAAGTCGGTGAATTCGGCGGGGGACTTGTCGGCCAGCACGAAGCCCTGGCCCTCCAGTTTCTCGCGCAAGGCCGGCTCGCGCAGCACGGCCGTCAACTCGGCGTGCAGCCGCTGGCGCACCGCGTCGGGCAGGCCCGCCGGGCCGGACAGGCCGATGAAATTCTCGGCCACCAGCCCCGGCAGGCCCAGTTCGCCCACGGCGGGAATGTCCGGCGCCTGCGGCACGCGCCGCTCGGTGGTGACGGCCAGCAGCCGCAGCTGGCCGGAGCGCAGATAGGGCAGGTTCTGCGGCAGCGCGTCCACGGCGAAACGGATCTGTCCGCCCAGCAGGTCGTTGCGCATCGCGCCCGAGCCCTTGTACGGAATGTGCTGCAGCGGCGCGCCGGTGGCGCGCGCATAGAGTTCGCCGACGATCTGGCCTACCGAGGCCAGGCCGCCGCTGCCGAACTGCACCGGCTGGTCCTGGGCCTTGATCCAGGCGGTCAGCTCGGCCAACGTGGCGACGGGCACGGACGGATGGATGACGAAGGCGGTGGGCACCGCGCCGATATAGGCCAGGTGATCGAAGCTGGCCAGCGCGTCGTAGCCGTGGCCGGGCATCAGCGCGGGCGAGATCGACAGCGGCGCCGAGTTCGACATGAGCAGCGTGTAGCCGTCGGCGGGCGCCTGTGCCACCAGCGCGGCGCCGATGGTCGAGCCGGCGCCGGGCTTGTTCTCGATGACCACGGGCTGGCCCAGCCGCTCGGCCAGCGCGGGCGCGATCAACCGCGCGGCGATGTCGCTGGCGCCGCCGGGCGGGAAGGTGACGACCAGTCGCAGCGGGCGCGCGGGCCAGGCGGCCGTGGCGGCGCGTCCGATGCGCGGACGCGCCAGGGGCAGCGCGAGCGCGCTGGCGATCATGAAGCGGCGTCGGGAGATGGGCATGCGGATTTCCTGCGTGGCGGCCCTTGGGGGGCAAAGGGCCGTACTGTAGGAAAGCGCCGCCGGGCAGACAAAGAATTTGTCGCCGTATGCTTATGTCGCGGGCATGAGCGTATGCGCGCGCGGGCATAAGGCGCGCGTCCTTGCGCATGCCCGCAAGGACGCGGGGCCGCCGGGCGGACCGGCGGCCGGGCGCGGCGTCAACTGCCCTGGCGCGCCTGCAGCATGTAGTCGACGGTCAGGTTCGACAGCGCGCGCACGCCGTTGATCAGGCCGGACTCATCCACGTAGAAGCGCGGCGAGTGGTTGGGCGCGGCCTTGTCCACGTCGGTGCCCTTGGGCGTGACGCCCAGGTAGAAGAACAGGCCCGGCACCTTCTGCTGGTAGAACGAGAAGTCCTCCGACGCGGTGGATTTGGGCTGCAGGCCGTAGTTGCCTTCGCCGGCCACGCGGCGCAGCGTGGGGCCCATCTTCTCGGTCAGGGCCGGCGGGTTGACGGTGGCGTTGTACAGCTCCACCACGCGCACGTCGGCCTTGGCGCCGGCGCTTTGCGCGATCATGTCGGCGGTGCGCGCGATGCGCTGGTGGATGTCCTTCTTCATGCCTTCGTCGTAGGTGCGGATGGTGCCGGTCATGGCGACGTTGTCGGGCACGATGTTCATGCGATTGCCGCCGTGGATCGCGCCCACGGTGATGACGGCCGGCTCCAGCATGCTGTTGATCTGGCGGCTGGGAATGGTCTGCAGGCCCAGGATGATCTGCGAGCTGACCACGATGGGATCGATGCCGGACCAGGGGCGCGCGCCGTGCGTCTGCTTGCCGGTGACGTCGATCCAGAACTGGTCGGCGGCGGACATCGCCGGGCCGCTGCGCCAGGCCAGCCAGCCGGCCGGATAGGCGCTGGAGGCGTGCAGGCCGAAGATGGCGTCGACCTTGGGATTTTCCATCACGCCTTCCTGCACCATCATCTTGGCGCCCCAGATCTTCTTGCCGTCGGGCTCGAAGTCGGCGGGGCTTTCCTCGGCGGGCTGGAAGATGAACTTCACGCTGCCGGGCAGCTCGTCCTTCATGCCGGCCAGCACCTCGGCCGTGGCCATCAGGATGGCGGTGTGCGTGTCGTGGCCGCAGGCGTGCATCACGTCCACTTCCTTGCCCAGGTAGGTGCCCTTGGCCTGGGACGCGAAGGGCAGGTCCACCTGTTCCTTCACCGGCAGCGCGTCCATGTCGGCGCGCAGCGCCACCACCGGACCGGGCTTGCCGCCCTTGAGCACGGCGACCACGCCGGTCACGGCCACGCCGGTCTTCACCTCCATGCCCAGCGCGCGCAGATGGTCGGCCACCAGCTTGGCGGTGCGCGTTTCCTGGTTGCCCAGTTCAGGATGCTGGTGGATGTCGCGGCGCCAGGCGATGAGCTTGTCCTCGATGGCCTTGGCGCGCTGGTCGATCTGCGCGGCCAGCGCCGCATCGGGCGCGGGCGTCAGCGGCCCCTGGGTGCCGGGCGCGCCTTGCGCGGCGGCCGGGTCGGACCAGGCCAGGTGCGCGGCCAGGGCCAGCGGGGCAAGGCGGAACAGGATGTTGCGGTGGCGCATGAAGGTCTCCTCTTTGTCGGTCTGCGGGTTGCGCTTGTTGTCGTCAACGTGTGCCCGTTAACGTGTTATTGGCCGCCGAGCTTACCGGAGCGGCGACGCGTCGTAGCGCGTTGTTACCGATGCTTAAGAAGAGGGGGTCTTAAATTCCGGGCCTTGAAATCTCTGTGCGCGATCAGGCGCCGGCCGTGCCGGCAAGCCGGGTTTTTCGCCGAGGCGCGGCGGCGCGGTTTCAGGCCGCGCGCAGCGCCGGCTTCTCGCCGCGAGCCGCCAGCGCGAGCATGGCGGCGGCCGCCAGCGAGGCCGCGCCCGCCACCGCCATCGCGAGGCTGAAGCCGCCGGCGAGCGCGTCGGCCAGCAGGGCGCGCGCGTCGCCCGCCGCCAAGGGCAGTTCGTGGCGCAGCACGGCGGCGCGCGCCAGCGCCAGCGCATCGGGCAGTCCCTGGCGCGCGAGCGCGCCGTTGAGCGCATCCACCGCGCGGGCGCTCATCAGCGCGCCGAGCAGCGCGATGCCGATGGTCATGCCGCTCTGGCGCAGCGCGTTCATGGTGGCCGAGGCCATGCCGGAACGTTCGCGCGGCACGGTGGCCATCACGGCCATGCTGGTGGCGGGCAGCGCCAGCCCGGAGCCCACGCCCAGCAGCACCATCAGCGCGCAGGTGAGCGCGTAGGGCGTATGCGCGTCCAGGCCGGTCATGCCCAGCATGGCCGCGCCGATCAGCGCGTAGCCGGCGATCATCAGCCGGGGCAGGCCGAAGCGCGGATTGAGTTTGCCGAACACGGTGGACGCGATGCCGGAGGCGATGAATTGCGGCGCCAGCTGCGAACCGGCGGCCAGCGGCGACAGGCCCTGCACCTGTTGCAGGTAGAGCGAGAAGAAGAACAGGCTGCTGTAGCCGGAGAAGCCCAGCACGAAGGATGCGAAGTTGGTCACTGCGTAGCCGCGGTCGCGGAACAGGCCCAGCGGCAGCACCGGCCGCCGCGCGCGCAGTTCCACGGTCACGAAGGCCGCCAGGCCGGCCGCCGCCAGCGCCAGCGCGAGGCTGGCCGGACGCGAGTCCCAGCCATGCTCGCCCGCGGCGATCAGGCCGTAGGCCAGCGCACCCAGCCAGACCACGCTCAGGGCCTGGCCCAGCGGATCGAACGCGGCGTGTTCGGGATGGGCGCTTTCGCGGATGCTCCACATGCCCAGCGCCACCGCCAGCGCGCCCAGCGGCAGGTTGATGAGGAATATGCTCTGCCAGCTGAAGTGCGCCACCAGCACGCCGCCCAGCACCGGGCCGGCGATCAGCGCGGTGGCGTTGCTGGATGCCCAGATGCCGATGGCCTGGGCCCGCTCGCGCGGATCCGGGAAGGCCTGCGTCAGCAGCGACAGCGCGCCCGGTATCAACAGCGCGCCGGCCACGCCCTGCACGGCGCGCCCCGCCAGCAGCATGGGCAGGCCGCCGGCCAGCCCGCACATGGCCGAGCCGGCGACGAACAGCAGCACGCCGGCCAGCCAGGAACGCTTGCGCCCATAGCGGTCCCCCAGCGGCCCCGCCGACAGGATGAAGGCCGACAGGCACAGCGCGTAGGCGTCCACCACCCATTGCAGCCCGGCCATGTCGGTGCGCAACGCCGCCTGCATCGCGGGCAAGGCGACGTTGACGATGCTGATGTCCAGGGTGGCGACGAAGCTGCCGAGATTGACGGCGACGAGCAGGGCGTGGCGGCGGGAAGCGTGCATGGCGGAAAGCGTGCTGCGGGTTGCGGAAGCCCCATTCTATTTTCCGACTGACCGGCGGTCAATGAATTTGATAATAATTCTCATCAACCTGAACAGAAGCTTGCACCCCCGCGAATCCACACCTATTCACTTTACAAAAGTCGCCCCTAGCGGCACATCACCGCGAGCGGGGCCGCGCGGAGCCGGCTTTGCC
>NZ_JCBANH010000146.1:0-9934 GCF_059760925.1 Achromobacter sp. 1011791174 | reverse complement strand
GCCGCGCCCGAGGGCGCGGCCACCGTGCATCAGTTGTCGAAGCCGACCTTGTCGACCAGCTCGCTGGCCTGCTTGCGATGCTTGGCGATTTCGGTCAGGGGCAGCGGGTCGATCTTGAGCTCGCCGAAGCTGGCGATCACGGGGTCGAGCTTCACGCCCTTGCGCACTGGGTATTCATAGTTGGCCTGGGCATACAGCGCCTGGGCGGGCTCGGACACCAGGTAATCCAGCAGTTTAATGGCGTTGGCCTTGTTGGGCGCATGCGCGGCCACGGCGGCGCCGCTGACGTTGACGTGCGTGCCGCCGCTCTTGGCGTTGGCGAAGGTCGGACGGATCACCTTGATGGCGTCGCCCCACTTGCGGGCGTCGGTGCCGGCTTCGGCGTTCTTCATGTGGCCCACGTAGTAGGCGTTGGCCAGGCCGATGTCGCAGATGCCGCCCAGGATGTCGCGGGCCACGTCGCGGTCGCCGCCGGCGGCCTTGCGGGCCAGGTTGGCCTTCACGCCGCGCAGCCATTTCTCGGTGGCTTCGGCGCCGTCGTGCGCGATCATGGAGGCGATCATCGCGGTGTTGTAGGGGTGCTGGCCGGAGCGGATGCAGACCTTGCCCTTCCACTTGGGATCGGCCAGGTCTTCATAGCGGAAGGATTCCAGCTTCAGGTCTTTTTCGACGTACAGCACGCGGTCGCGCAGCGACAGGGCGTACCACTTGCCGTCGGCGCCGCGCAGGTTGGCGGGGATGACGGATTCCAGCGTTTCGGACTTGACCGGCTGGGTCACGCCGCCGTCGACCAGGTCCAGCAGGTTGCCGATGTCCACGGTCATCAGCACGTCGGCCGGCGACTTGGCGCCTTCGGCCTTGACCCGCTCGAGCAGGCCGTCCTTGACGAAGACGGTGTTGACCTTGATACCGCTTTCCTTGGTGAAGGCGTCCAGCAGCGGTTGGATCAGCTTGGGCTCGCGGGTGGTGTAGAGGCTGACTTCCTCGGCGGCCTGGGCCTGCACGGCGAAGGCGGCGGCGCCGGCCAGGGCCAGGACGCGCAGCAGGGAATTCAGTTGGGGACGCTTGGACATGAAACAACTCCGGCAAGAGGGCGCGGGAAGGGCGGCCTTCCTGCGAGGTGTGCCTGCGGCCTGAGCACATGGCCGGGCCGCATAACGAAAATGATTATCAAATGGAAGTGCGACGATACCAGGAAGATTTCCACCGTTCAACTGCGCGTAAGGAGGTGTGACCGGCGCTTGATCCCCATCAATACGGCATAAGCGTATTACAGAATAATGAGAGCAATTATCATCGAGACCCTGTAGAATAGGGTCAACCCTAATGCCGACCGCCGCCTTTTCACTCTTGCCAGCTTTTGAGTGCGGCTCGGAAACCATCCTCGCGGAGCGCGGACGGGCCGCAAGCCCGGCAACGCCGAACCGCCCATAATTGATACGACATGGCTGCTTTCAATACTGAGCGCGTGCTGAGCGTGCACCACTGGAACGACACCCTGTTCTCCTTCACCACCACGCGTGACGCGGCCTTGCGGTTCCACAACGGCCACTTCGTCATGATCGGCCTGGAAGTCGAAGGCAAGCCGCTGCTGCGGGCCTACAGCATCGCCAGCGCGAACTACGAAGAAAACCTCGAGTTCCTGAGCATCAAGGTGCAGAACGGCCCGCTGACGTCGCGGCTGCAGCATCTGAAGGAAGGCGACACCATCCTGGTCAGCCGCAAGCCCGTCGGCACGCTGGTGGTCGACGACCTCAAGCCCGGCAAGCACCTGTTCCTGTTCGGCACCGGCACCGGCCTGGCGCCCTTCATGAGCATCATCAAGGATCCGGACGTCTACGAACGCTTCGACAAGGTCATCCTGGTCCACGGCGTGCGCTGGGTCAGCGAGCTGGCCTATGCCGACTTCATCGGCAACGAGCTGCCCAATAACGAATTCTTTGGCGAGATCGTGCGCGACAAGCTGGTCTATTACCCGACCGTCACGCGCGAGCCTTTCCGCAATCAGGGCCGTATCACCGAACTGCTGGAAAACGGCAAGCTCTGCCAGGACATCGGCATTCCCCAGATCAACCCCGAGACCGACCGCGCCATGATCTGCGGCAGCCCGCATATGCTGGCCGACATCAGCGCCATGCTGGACGCGCGCGGCTTCACCGTGTCCCCGGGTGTGGGACAGCCGGGTGACTACGTGGTGGAACGCGCGTTCGTCGACAAATAAAGCGCCGCGCCGATCCCGCCGCACAGCGTGTTCGCCGAAGTACAAAAAGCCCATCGCATGCGATGGGCTTTTTGCTGGGCGCGGCGTATATCCGACCCACGCCGCGCGGCCGGTACGCGGAGCACCGGGCGCCGCGCATGCCGGCGCGTCGTGCTCACTCGGGCTGGATCCCCGCCTTCTTGATGATGTCTCCCCATTTCGCCGCTTCCGCCTGCTGGAAGCGGGCCAGCTCTTCGGGCGTGGAGCTGGCGGGGTCGGTGCCCGTCTGCGCATAGAACTGCTTGGCCGGCCCGCTTTGCGTGGCCTTGACCAGCAGTTCGTTCAGGCGCCTGGCCACGTCCGGCGGCGTGCCCGCCGGCGCGTAGGCCGCGAACCAATAACCCATTTCATAGCCCGGCACGCCGGCTTCCGCGATGGTCGGCACCTCGGGCGCCAACGGCGAGCGGGCCAGTCCCGTGACGCCCAGGGCGCGCAGCTTGCCGGACTTGACCTGGGGCAGGCCGGTGGCGGTGTCGGTGATCATCATGTCGATCTGGCCGCCCAGCAGATCCGTGACGGCCAGCGGATTGCTCTTGTAGGGTACGTGCAGCAGCTGCACATTGGCCATCTGTTGCAGCAGCTCGCCGGCGATGCGGCTGCTGGAGCTGCCGCTGCCGAAGCTGAGCTTGCCGGGCGACTGGCGCGCCTGCGCGATAAAGTCGCCGACGCTCTTGGCCGCCGAATTCGGATTGACCACCATGATCTGGCCGCCCTTGCCCAGCAGCGTCAGCGGCGCATAGTCCTCGACGGGCCGGTAGGTCAGCGTCTTGTACAGATGCTGGTTGGCGGCGTGCGTGGTGTTGGTGGTGATGAGCACGGTATAGCCGTCGGGCGCGGCGCGCGCGGCGGCGGCCGCGCCGATCATGGCGCTGGCGCCGGGCTTGTTCTCGATCACCACGGCCTGGCCGGTCTGCTCCGTGACGCCCTGGCCGATGGCGCGCCCGATCTGGTCGGTGGCGCTGCCGGCCGCGAAGGGCACGATGAAGGTGATGGGCTTGGCGGGGAAGGACTGGGCCGAGGCGGCCAGCGGCAGGGCGGCTGCCAGCAGCAAGGCGAGCCGGTTCCGAAGGGGCGTGCGCATCGTGTGTCTCCTGTGTGTGTTCTTGTGGGGTGGATCAGGCGGCCGCCGGGCGGTCGCCGGGTATGTCGGGCAGACGGGCCGCCAGCGCGGGGCTGACCTGCACCGTCATGTCCAGCAATCGGAAGGACAGGCTCTTGCCGTGAGCGTCCAGGTTGAGCGCGTCGTTGACGCCGCCATCCAGCGCGTTTTCCAGCACGAAGTTCATCGCGTGCAGGCTGGGCAGCAGATAGCGGACCACGCGGCGCGGATGGCGGCTGGCGAACCAGGCCGCCACGCGGGCTTCGCTGACCTGGGCGGCCAGGATCGCGTAGCATTCCGGGTCCCAGGCGATCAGGCTCAGGTTCGAGATGTCGCCCTTGTCGCCCGAACGGCCATGGCCGAGGCGATACAGGGGCACGCTGACGAGGTCGGCGCTCATTGCGGGATCTCCTCCAGGAAGCGCCAGCCGGCGCGCACCGCGTCGCGCGGGATGGTGCAGGACATCATGTTCAGGCGCGGCCGCAGGGCGGTGCGCACGCCGCCGCCGCCGGCCGGGCCGCAGGTGTAGAGCGCGGTCACTTCGCGCAGCAGCCGTTCGGCCTGGGCGCGCTCGGCGTGCGTCGCGGCCAGGCGCAGGCGCACGTCGCGCGCCCGGCCTTCAGGCAAGCCGGCCAGCATGTCGCCGCCGTCGTCGCCCAGCACGCTGACCACGCCGATGAGATCGGCGCGCAGTCGCAGCGCCGCGCCCAGGCGCCGGCGCACGATGTCCGCCGCCTGCCGGGCACGCGCTTCGGCCTGCACGCCGGCGTAGGAAATCTCCGCCTCGGCCAGCCAGCCGCCGCGATAGCAGACGTTGACCTTCAGTTCATCGGGACGGGCATGACCGGTGACGCCTTGCACCGCCACGCGGTCGGCGCCCAGCTCGACCACGCGGGCCTGGCTCAGGTCGGCGGTCACGTCCGGCGTCAGATAGCGGGCGGGATCGTGGACTTCGTACAGCAGCTGTTCCTTGGCCGTGCGGGCATCGACCATGCCGCCGGTGCCGTCGGCCTTGCCGATGACGAACTCGCCATCGGACTGGATCTCGGCGATGGGGAAGCCGGCTTGGTGCAGATCGGGCACGTCCTTCAAGCCCGGCACGCTGAAGTAGCCGCCCGTGACCTGCAGGCCGCATTCCAGCATGTGGCCGGCGATGGTGGCGCGTCCCAGACGGGGCCAATCGGCCGCGTCCCAGCCGAAATGGGCCAGCGCCGGTCCCAGCGTCAACGAAGGATCCGCCACGCGGCCGGCGACCACGATCTGCGCGCCCGCGACCAGCGCCTGGGCGATCTCGGCCGCGCCCAGGTAGGCGGTCGCGCTGACCACGTCCAGGCCGTCCAGCGCCCCGCCCAGCCGTTGGCGCAGCAGGTCGCGCTGCCCGGGCGCGTCCAACGCATCGCCGTGTACCACCGCGATACGCGGCGCGGCCAGGCCCTGCCGCGCGGCCAGTTCCGCGATGCGCCGCGCCGCGCCCTGCGGGTTGGCCGCGCCGAAATTGCTGACGATGGCGATGCCGTGGCGCTGGCAGTCGCCCAGCACGGGGCCGACCAGATCATCCAGCAGCGGCTCGTAGCCAAGGCGCGGATCCTCGTTGCGCGCCAGCTGCGCCAGCGCCAAGGTGCGTTCGGCCAGCGTCTCGAAGATCAGCGTGCCGCCGCCGCGCGCGGCCAGCGTGCGCACCACGGCGGGCGCGCCGTCGCTGCGGTCGCCGGAGAAGCCGGAGGCGCAGCCGATATGAAGGGGAGAGCGGGGCATGGCGTTCATGGACGGGCACAGGTTGGGGGCCACTATAGGCAGCGTCCAGTCATCCGTAAAATAGAAAGATCAGATCAATTCATAGAGAAAAGCCATGAATCTCTCTGCCCGCCAGCTGCGCGCCTTCGTGGCCCTGGCCGACGAGAAGCACTTCACGCGGGCGGCGCAGCGCTGTCACCTGACGCAGCCCGCCTTCAGCGCCCTGATCCGCCAGCTGGAAGACAGCGCCGGCCTGCGCCTGTTCGACCGCGACACACGCAACGTCGAGCTGACGGCGGAAGGGCGCGTGCTGGAGGCCTCGGCGCGTCGCCTGCTCGCCGACATGGAACTGGCCATGGATGATCTGCGCGACCACGCCGCGCGGCGCCGGGGCCGGGTGACGCTGGCCGCGTTGCCGTCGCTGGCGGCGGGCTGGCTGCCCGGCCTGCTGGCGGGCTTCCGTGAGCGGCATCCCGGCATTTCGATCGACCTGCGCGACGCCCTGCTGGATCCCTGCCTGGACATGGTTCGCAGCGGGCAGGCGGATTTCGCGGTGGCCTCGGAGCGGCCGGACATGAGCGAGCTGGCGAGCGAATTCCTATACGCCGACCGCTATTTCCTGGTGTGCCGTGGCGATCATCCATTGGCTCAGGTGGAGCAGGCGCGATTGCGCGACATCGCGCGCTATCCTCTGATCCAGCTGGCGCGCGGCAGCAGCGTGCGCAAGCACCTGGACGTGGCATTAGGCGCGGCCGCGCCACCGCCGGTGTTCGAGGTGGAGCATCTGGCCACTGTGACCGGCCTGGTCAGGGCGGGGCTGGGCGTGTCGGTGGTGCCGGCGATGACATTGTTCCATTTCGGCGGCGAGGACTTGCGCATCGTGCCGCTGGCCGGACGCGCGCTGACGCGGCCCCTGCACTTGGTGCGGCGCGAGGGGCGCAGCCTGTCGGTGGCGGCGCAGGCCTTGTATGACCTGCTGCGGGAGCGGCGCGTCGAGCTGGGTGGAGAGGGATAGACTGGCGGGAGGCCCTATGGGACGGGCACAGGCCGGACATCATGCTGTCATCGGCGTGGGTAACATGACAAGGCCGCGGCCTTGCCGCCATCGTTTGCCGCGTCGCTTCAGTGGTGGACCCGCGCATCGTGGCGGCAAGCCGGAGCTTTCGCAATATGCTATTGGTGATTAAAATCCGA
The DNA here is from genome assembly GCF_059760925.1 of Achromobacter sp. 1011791174. Lineage (NCBI taxonomy): Bacteria > Pseudomonadati > Pseudomonadota > Betaproteobacteria > Burkholderiales > Alcaligenaceae > Achromobacter > Achromobacter sp. 1011791174. Next base: position 3,647 of record NZ_JCBANH010000146.1, on the reverse strand, counting down.
TAGTTCAAGCATCTGTACGACCTTACAAGGATTCCGCCCATGAGCAAGCAAATCATCCACACCGACGCCGCGCCCGCCGCCGTCGGCCCTTACTCGCAAGCGGTCGCCGTCAGCGGCGGCAAGACGGTCTATCTGTCCGGCCAGATCGGCCTGGAGCCCGGCACCGGCGATCTGGTGTCCGAGAACTTCGACGCCCAGGTGCGCCAGGCGTTCGCCAACATGCAGGAAGTCATCAAGGCGGCCGGCGGCACGCTGGACAACGTCGTCAAGCTGACCCTGTTCCTGACCGACCTGGGCAAGTTCGCGGCCGCCAACGCCATCATGGCCGAGATCATTCCTCAGCCTTTCCCGGCGCGCTCCACCATCGGCGTGGCCAGCTTGCCCAAGGGCGCGCAGTTCGAGGTCGAGGCCATCCTGGTCCTGTAAGCACCACCGGGGCATTTCATTACCGAGGCGCGTTCCTCCATGCCGGCCGCCGCAGCGGCACCCAAGCGCGCGAGCGCTGCCAAGGGCGGCGCCGGCAAACCGCTGACGGATACGGAGCGCAAGCTCCGCAATCTGGGTCTGGTGTCGCCCGAAGACTTCGTGCTGCATTTGCCGCTGCGCTACGAAGACGAGACCCGCGTGGTTCCGATCGCCTCGTTGCGGCCGGGCTTTTCCGCGCAGGTCGAAGGCGAGATCACCAAATCCGAGGTCCTGTACCGCCCCAGGCGTCAGCTGACGGCCACGCTGGCCGACGACAGCGGCGAACTGCAATTGCGCTGGCTGAATTTCTACCCCAGCCAGCAGAAGCAGGTGACCGTGGGCAAGCGTCTGCGCGCGCGCGGCGAGGTCCGCGGCGGCCTGTTCGGCCGCGAGATGGTGCACCCGCGCATGGTCAACGCCGATGCGCCGCTGCCCACTGCGCTCACTCCCGTCTATCCCAGCACCGAAGGCCTGCCGCAGCTGACGCTGCGCCGCGCCATCGCGCAGGCGCTGGATCGCGCCGACCTGTCCGACACCTTGCCGCCGGTGGCGCGCGAGCGCTATGCGCTGCCGCTGTTCGAGCCCGCCATCCGCGCGCTGCACACGCCGGCGCAGGGCGAGTCGGAGCAGGCGCTGCTGGAACGGGTTCACCCGGCATGGCGGCGCATCAAGTTCGACGAGCTGCTGGCGCAGCAACTGTCGTTGGCCGCCGCCCGGGCCGCGCGGCGCGTCAAGGAAGCCGCGCCGCTGCCGCCCAGCGACGCGCCGGACGGGCTGGTGGCCCGGCTGTACGAAACCCTGCCGTTCAAGTTGACTGGCGCGCAGCAGCGCGTCGTGCGGGAAATCGCCGCGGACCTGGCGCAGCCGTATCCGATGCATCGCCTGTTGCAGGGCGACGTGGGCAGCGGCAAGACCGTGGTCGCGGCCATCGCCGCGGCCCAGGCCATCGCGGCCGGGGCCCAGGTGGCGTTGATGGCGCCCACCGAAATCCTGGCCGAACAGCACTTCCGCAAGCTCGCCGCGTGGTTGCAGCCGCTGGGCGTGAACATCGCCTGGATGACCGGCAGCCTGACGGCCAAGGCGCGGCGCGAGGCCGCCGCCGCCGTGGCCGAGGGCAGCGTGCAGCTGGTGGTCGGCACGCAGGCGCTGATCCAGGACCATGTCGAATTCCACCGGCTGGGCCTGTCCATCGTCGACGAGCAGCATCGCTTCGGCGTGGGCCAGCGCCTGGCGCTGACCAAGAAGGGCGAAACCGTGCGCGGCCGCATCGTGCCGCACCAACTCAACATGAGCGCCACGCCCATCCCGCGCACGCTGGCCATGACGTTCTTCGCCGATCTCGACGTGTCGGTCATCGACGAGCTGCCGCCCGGCCGCACGCCGGTGGTGACCAAACTGGTTTCGGACGCGCGCCGCGAGGAGGTCATCGCGCACATCGCCCAGGCGGCGCGCGCCGGCCGTCAGGCCTACTGGGTCTGCCCGCTGGTCGAGGAAAGCGAGGCGCTGGAATTGCAGACCGCCGTCGATACCTACGAAGGCATGCGGGCCGATCTGCCGGACCTGCGCATCGGCCTGGTGCATGGCCGCCTGCCGCAGGCCGAGAAGGCGGCGGTGATGCAGGCGTTCCGCGAAGGCGAGGTCGACCTGCTGGTGGCCACCACCGTCATCGAGGTGGGCGTGGACGTGCCCAATGCGTCGATGATGGTGATCGAGCACGCCGAGCGCTTCGGCCTGGCCCAGCTGCACCAGCTGCGCGGGCGGGTAGGGCGCGGCACTGCCGAATCGGTCTGCGTGCTGCTCTATCAGACGCCGCTGTCGCAGATCGCGCGCGAGCGCCTGCGCGCCATGTTCGAGACATCCGACGGCTTCGAGATCGCCCGGCGCGACCTGGAGCAGCGCGGCCCCGGGGAATTCCTGGGCACGCGGCAGTCCGGCATGGCGCTGCTGCGCTTCGCCGACCTGGAGACCGACGCGGCCATCGCCGAGGACGCGCGCGACGCGGCGGTCTGGCTGCGGGCCGAGCATCCCGACGCGGTCCAGGCGCACCTGGCACGCTGGATGCGCGGTCGCGAGGACTTCCTGCGCACCTAGATGAACCACCCTAAACTTTTCGCCGACGGCCCGCTGGCCGCCGCATAACCCGGGGGGCGTATGACTCTCACCGAACTCAAGTACATCGTGGCGGTGGCACGCGAGCGCCATTTTGGTCGGGCTGCGGAGGCCTGTTTCGTCAGTCAGCCCACGCTTTCCGTCGCCATCCGCAAGCTCGAGGACGAGCTGGGCGTGACCCTGTTCGAACGCGGCGGCGCCGAGGTCGGCGTGACGCCGATCGGGCAGCGCATCGTGGCGCAGGCGCAGAAGGTGCTGGAGGAAAGCGCCAGTATCAAGGAGATCGCGCGCCAGGGCCACGATCCGCTGGCCGGGCCGCTGCGCGTGGGCGTGATCCATACCATCGGTCCCTACCTGCTGCCGCGCCTGGTGCCCGAGCAGATCCGTCGCACGCCGCAGATGCCGCTGCTACTGCAGGAAAACTTCACCGTGCGCCTGGTCGAGTTGCTGCGCCAGGGCGAGATCGATTGCGCCATCATGGCCTTGCCTTTGCCGGAGGCCGGCCTGGTCATGCAGCCGCTATACGATGAACCCTTCGTGGTGGCCGTGCCCAACGACCATGAATTGGCGAAGCAGGCCGCCGTCGACGCGCAGGACCTGAAGCAACAGACCATGCTGCTGCTGGGCAGCGGCCATTGCTTCCGCGACCAGGTGCTGGAGGTCTGTCCCGAGCTGTCGCGCTTTTCCGCGGCCAGCGACGGCATCCAGCGCACCTTCGAGGGCTCGTCGCTGGAAACGATCCGCCACATGGTGGCGGCGGGCATCGGCGTCACCGTGCTGCCGGTGACCGCTGTGCCGGAGCAACCTCCCTCGAACAGCCTGCTGCGTTACTTGCCGTTCGAGGGCCAGGTGCCGGAACGCCGCGTGGTGCTGGCCTGGCGCCGCAGCTTTCCGCGACTCGCGGCGATCGAGGCGCTGGCGCAGGCCGTCTATGAATGCGGGCTGCCGGGCGTGCAGATGCTGGCGGGCGAGGTCACGGCAGAACAGGATTAGCCCACCCCCGAGCGCTCCCGCGCTCCCCCCTCAAGGGGGCATGCCCACGGACCGGAGAGTGACGGCCCACCCCCGCGCGC